>DATMJT010000665.1:0-16166 GCA_035553735.1 Pilimelia sp. | reverse complement strand
CCCGCCGAGCGCACCAACCGCGCCGACCCCGCCGAGCGCACCAACCGCGCCGACCCCGCCGAGCAGGGAGCCCGGCACGCCGGCGACCAGGCCCGCGCCGGGTACCACGCCCGCGCCGGGCACCGGTCCCACCGGGCCGGAGACCGGCCAGGCCACGGCCGCGGGGCCCGGCGGGGCGACGGGCACCGGCACCGGCAGCAGCCCGGCCTGCGCCATCGCCAGCCAGAGCGCGGCCAGCCGCGGGTCGCTCGGCGGCGCCGTGCTCACCGGCGACTCCAGGCCCAGGGCGAGCACCGCGTCCGGCAGTCCGGCGCCCTCCCGGCCCGGGTCGCCGAGGGCGAGCGGTCGGCTGCTGCGCCGGATGATGTCGAACAGCCGGTCCACCCGGCCGGCGTCCCGGGCGGTGAACTGCGCGCGGAAGTCCGGGTGGTGCGCCAGCACCAGCGCGGCGAGGCCGGCGACGTAGGAGGCGGCAAACGCCGTGCCGTCCCAGGCGGCGTAGTGCTGCGGCGGCACGCAGGAGACGATCGCCACGCCGGGGGCGCACACGTCGACCTGCGGGCCGGAGCAGCTGAACCGGGCCGGGAAGTAGCCCGCCGCCGTGGGCGTACCGAGCACCTGGGTGGCGTGGTACGACCCGTCCGGGAACGTGTCGACCTTGCCGATCGCCGCCACGGCGAGCACGGAGGGCAGCGTGGCCGGGAAGCACACGGGGCCGCCGGAGTTGCCCACCGCCGCCACGCATGCCACGCCGGCCTGGCGCGCCTGCTCGATCTTGTACGCCACCAGTGCGGAGCCCTGCGGGCTGCCCAGGCCGAGGGCGACCACGTCGACGCCGGCGTCGATGCAGTAGTCCAGCGCCTCCAGCAGGTCGCTGAAGCGCCCGCCCGGGAAGATCCGGCAGGCGTGCAGCTCCGCCTCCGGCGCCACCCCCACCACACCGGAGCCGTTGTCCCGGGCGCCGATCACGCCCGCGGAGTGCGAGCCGTGGCCGAGGGTGTCCACCGTCCAGGAACGGTCGTCGTGACCGACCACGTCCCGGCCGCCGGCGAAGCGGTCCGCCAGGTCCGGGTGGGCGACCGCGGCCCCGGAGTCGATGATCGCGATCTTGATCCCGTGGCCCCGGAAGATGGGCGGCAGGGCGTCGAACCGCATGGCCCGGCGGGCCCAGCCGTCCAGCTCCCGGCCGGGGAAGCCGGGCAGGGTGGCGCCCAGCGCCGGGCAGACCAGCAGGTTGACGGTGTCCCTGGCCAGGTCCGGCCGGGCCGACCAGACACTCCAGTGGCCCTGGCGGGGCTTCACGTAGACGCCGTGCACCGCGTCCACCGCACCGGTCGGGATCCGCACCTGCGCCCGCCCGTCGGCCCCGGTGACCCCCCGGACCGGAAAGACGGTGCCGACCAGGTAGACCTCCGCCGCCTCCAGCGGCTCGCCGTCGTCGCCGCGCACCTCGAACGCCAACGTGGCGTCCTCGCCCATCGGCACGACCCCCGGGTCGACGGCGGCCAGGCCGGCGAGCGGACCGGGCGTCGCATGCTGCAGCAGCAGGTCCGGTTCGACGTGCCACAGCGGCGTGCGGGCCAGCGCGGCCGCGCGGTCGGCCGCCATCTCGACCACCGCCACCGGCGGGAACACCCGGCCGGTGCCGCCGCGTCCCGGCCGGACGACCCGCCGCACCGCGGCCGAGGGATCGCCCTCCAGGTGGGCGACGAGCTGGTCGACCAGTTGGTCGGGGTCACCCGGGTCCGCCGGTGACCGCGGATCGACCAGCGGCGCCACCAGGTACCGCTCCTGGCGGGTGCCCACCGGCCGGGTACCCGGGCGGTCGTCGCCTGCGGGCTCGGCCCCCTCGGCGCCCGGCTGCCGGTCCGGTTCGTCCCGGTGGTTCGCCGGGCCGTTCTGTTCAGTCATCCTGTCTCCTTCGCGCTCCACGACGAGGGCGCCGGCGTACTCGGCGCGCAGGGCGTCCGCGTAGTGCGGAACGGTGGCGATGGTCAGCGGACCGCCCGGGGGCGCGCCCAGGACCGTGACCCGGTCGTCCGCCAGCAGCCGGGTGGCGACCGCGGCCAGCACGTTGCGATGGCCGGAGGCCAGCCGGTAGCGGGCCCGACCGGACCGGTCGCCGCCCGGTCCGGTCGGGGCCCGTGGTACGGACGCCACGCCTCACCAGGGCGGCAGGGCCGGCACGGCCTGACGGATCTGCCAGGCGCCCTGCGCCACCGCCTGGGCGAGCGCGAGCGAGGCCTCGTACTGGGCCGCCTCGTACAGCTGGACGGCCACCGACAGGGCCGGCACCAGGTCGGCGGTCTGCGGTGCCAGCGGGACGGCGGACTCCAGCCACCGGTAGCTGTGCTGCAGCACCGCCGCGGCCTGCTGTCGGAGCGCCTCCACCGGCAGGCCGGGCGCGGGGGCGGGGGTCGCGGCCACCGTCCCCGCGCCGGCCGTGGCGGGAGTGCCCGCCACGGCCGGCGTGTAGGCAGGTCCGGCGTGGTGGTTCACCGCCGGGGCCTCAGCGGGTCACGCCGGTGGGCGACCCGACGGTGCCGTAGCCGCCGACCGGCATGCCGGCGACCGACTGGGCGCCCTGGTGCCCGCTGTTCTGGTAACCGCCCTGGTAACCGCCGATCTGCCCTCCGGTGACCTGCGGCGGGAACTGCTGGCCGATCTGCAGCTGCGCGAGCTGCTGCTGGGCGGCCTGCTGTGCCAGCAGCTGCGGCGTGATCTGCTGCGTCAGCTGCGGCGGAATGATCTGCTGTGCCAGCTGCTGCGGGGCGATCTGCTGCGGAATGAACTGCGCGGCCACCTGGACCGCGATGTGCTGGGCGATCTGTGCGGCGATCGGCTGCACGATCTGGGCGGCGATCTGCTGGGCGGCCTGCTGCACCATCTGCTGCTGGACGAGGTGCTGCTGGATCACCTGGGGCAGGGTCTGCGGCGTGAGGCCGCCGCCGAGAGCCTGGGGCAGGGCGGCGCCGGAGGCGACCGCGTTGACCGGCACCGGGCCCGCGAGCTGCCCGCCCACCGACGGATAGCCCGAGTCGATCCCGAAGGCCGACAGCTGCGTGGCGAACGGGAGCTGCGCGGCCAGGCCCGGAACCTGCGGTGCGGACGTCACGGCCTGCTGGGCGAACGGTGCGACCTGGCCGGCGTACCCCGTGGGCGCCCCGTGGGCAAGTGAGGCGGTGGCGCCCAGACTCGCCGCGGCGTGGATGGGAACGGCCGGCGCGACAGTGGCAGTGCTCATCGAGTAGTCCCCCTTCGGTGGGTGGGCGCCGCGCCCCGTTGCGCGTACATCACCACCCAAGATCGCACCGTAGTGACCGGTCGGCGACGTGCGCAGCGGTTCGGTGCTATGCGCCCGGAATCACCGCTGTCCGGCTTGCCGCCGGCCGCGCGCGGCCGCGCCGCCGCGGCGCGGACCACGCCTCCGCCCGGCCTTAGCTTTTCTGCCGCTGTGCAACCGATCCGCAACCGAACGTGAACCCGGGCCGCACCCCCGACCCGGAAACGTACGTGGGGTCAGCCGGTGGACCGCGTACGCGGACCGCGCGCCTCAAGGGGGAACACGATGGTCTCTGCAACCGCCGCCGCACGCGAGGTGGAGATTCTCGTCCGGGCGCACATGCCGCTGGTCGGCCACCTGGTGCGCGAGATGCTCAGCCGGGTCCCGGCCCACGTCAGCCGGGACGACCTCACCTCGGCCGGGCTCGCCGCGCTGGTGACCGCGGCCAGGGGCTTCGACGCCGACCGGGGCATCCCGTTCGCCCGCTTCGCCGCCACCCGGGTGCGCGGCGCCCTGCTGGACGAGCTGCGCGGCCTGGACTGGGCCAGCCGCTCGGTGCGCAGCCGGGCCCGTCGGGCCGACTCGGCCCGGCAGGAGCTCACGGCGACCCTGGGCCGCACCCCGACCGCCGAGGAGCTGGCCGCCGCGCTGGGCGTCGGCGTGGCGGAGCTGGACGCGGTGGAGGAGGACGTACAGCGCGCGGTGGTTCTCAGCCTGCAGGGCTTCACGGCCGGCGCGGCCGAGGACCTGGTGACCGAGCAGACCGCCGGCCCGGAGGAGCTGCTGCTGCACCGGGAGCGCATCGGCTACCTGCACAACGCGATCGAGGCCCTGCCGGACCGGCTGCGCACGGTGGTGACCCGCTACTTCCTCGAGGAGCGGCCGATGACCGAGATCGCCACCGAGCTGGGGGTCAGCGAGTCCCGGGTCTCCCAGCTGCGCGCCGAGGCGCTCACCCTGCTGCGCGACGGCCTGAATGCCCACCTGGACCCGGAGCTGCTGGGCCGCGAGCGCCAGGAGGGCTGCGTCGCCCGGCGCCGGTCGGCGTACTTCGCCCGGGTCAGCGGCGCCGGGACCCTGCGCAGCCGCCTGGCCCGCACGAGCGTCCAGGGCCTGCCCCTCGCCGCCTGACGCCCGCGCCGGGAAGCGGCGGGCCGGGCCGGGACGCGCCGGGCCGCGACGGGAAGTGCCGGGCCGGGACGCGCCGGGCCCGGGCGGGAAGCGCGTCGTTCAGGGCGTGGCCGCGCCCATCGGCAGCACCACGCAGATCTGCGGCGGGTCCGCCAGGCGCACCACGTACCGGAAGCGCTCCCCGGGCACGGGGGCGCCCCGGCTGTCCAGGTACTCCCAGGCGACCGACACGAGCACCAGTCCGTCACTGAGCCGTTGGACCTCGCCGATCTCGGCGTGCGCGGCCACCAGCTCCAGCTCCCGGTACGCCGAGGAGGCGCCGACGAAGGACAGGGCCACGGCGGCCGGGCTGGAGAAGGTGAAGTTGTACGCGTCCGAGACCACCATGCCCGGCAGCGCGTAGCAGCCGGCGATCACCGGCAGGTCCCCCGTGAGCAGCGCGGTGCCGTACCGGTCGAAGAAGTCTGCCAGCGTCTCGAGCTCGGTCTTAGCCTCCACGGCGCTAGGATCCCCCGCACGCCACCTGGGCAAACCCCAGGTGGCTTCGGCGTGTCGGGCGCCACTTGCGCAAAAAGCAAGACGGACGTACGGTTTGGTTAGTGGATCCGCGCGGATAAGCCTGGCCTTAGCCGGCCGACCCGTCGCAGCGTGCGCGAGACTGCCGGAGCGGACTTCGAGACTGATGAGGGAGTAGGACGTGGCGAGTCTGGACACCTTCGGGGCCAAGAGCCAGCTGCGCGTCGCCGACGCCAGCTACGAGATTTTCACGATCGACCGGGTGCCCGGGCACGAGCGCCTGCCGTACAGCCTCAAGATCCTCTTGGAGAACCTGCTGCGTACGGAGGACGGCGCGAACGTCACCGCCGAACACATCCGGGCGCTCGGCGGGTGGGATCCGGCCGCCGAGCCCAGCGTGGAGATCCAGTTCACCCCGGCCCGGGTGCTCATGCAGGACTTCACCGGCGTGCCCTGCGTGGTCGACCTGGCCACCATGCGCGAGGCCGTGCGCGAGCTGGGCGGCGACCCCACCCGGGTCAACCCGCTGGCCCCGGCCGAGCTGGTCATCGACCACTCCGTGATCGCCGACCTGTTCGGCCGCGAGGACGCCTTCGCCCGCAACGTGGAGCTGGAGTACCAGCGCAACCGCGAGCGCTACCAGTTCCTGCGCTGGGGACAGACCGCGTTCAACGAGTTCAAGGTCGTCCCGCCGGGCACCGGGATCGTGCACCAGGTCAACATCGAGTACCTCGCCCGCACGGTGATGGAGCGCGGCGGGCAGGCGTACCCGGACACCGTGGTGGGCACTGACTCGCACACCACCATGGTCAACGGCCTCGGCGTGCTCGGCTGGGGCGTGGGCGGCATCGAGGCGGAGGCCGCCATGCTGGGCCAGCCGGTCAGCATGCTGATCCCGCGCGTGGTCGGCTTCAGGCTCCACGGCGAGGCACCGGCCGGCACCACCGCCACCGACCTGGTGCTGACCATCACCGAGATGCTGCGCAGCCACGGCGTGGTGGGCAAGTTCGTGGAGTTCTACGGCCCCGGCGTGGCCGCGGTGCCGCTGGCCAACCGGGCCACCATCGGCAACATGAGCCCGGAGTACGGCTCCACCGTGGCGATCTTCCCGATCGACGCCGAGACCCTCTCCTACCTGCGGCTCACCGGTCGCCCCGAGGCGCAGGTGGCGCTCGTCGAGGCGTACGCCAGGCGGCAGGGGCTGTGGCACGACCCGCAGCGCGAGCCGGCCTACTCCGAGCAGCTGGAGCTGGACCTGTCCACCATCGAGCCGTCGCTGGCCGGGCCCAAGCGCCCGCAGGATCGGGTGCCGCTGGGCAACGCCAAGACCCTGTTCCGCGCCGCGCTGTCCGACTACGTCGCCGACGACCAGACCGGCGGCGACCCGCACCGCTCGCCCGGGGTGCCCCAGCAGGACGCGCCGTACGGCGTGGACGGCCGGGCCGACGAGGCCAGCGCCGAGTCGTTCCCGGCCAGCGACCCGCCCGCGGCCAACGGCGGCGCCGTGGAGGACCCGGCGGACCGGCCGCGCGACCTGGTCACCGCCGCGGTGGGCGGCGCCGGCCGCGCGAGCCGGACGGTGCGGGTCACCGGTGACGACGGCACCGAGTTCGAGCTGGACCACGGCGCCGTGGTGATCGCCGCGATCACCTCCTGCACCAACACCTCCAACCCCCAGGTCATGCTGGGCGCGGCGCTGCTGGCCCGCAACGCCGTGGACCGGGGCCTGGCCCGCAAGCCGTGGGTGAAGACCACCCTGGCCCCGGGCTCGAAGGTGGTCATGAACTACTACGAGCGGGCCGGGCTCACCCCGTACCTGGAGAAGCTCGGCTTCCACCTGGTCGGCTACGGCTGCACCACCTGCATCGGCAACTCCGGCCCGCTGCCCGAGGCGGTCTCCGCGGCCGTCAACGAGCACGATCTGGCCGTGGTCTCCGTGCTGTCCGGCAACCGCAACTTCGAGGGCCGGATCAACCCCGACGTCAAGATGAACTACCTGGCCTCGCCGCCGCTCGTGGTGGCGTACGCGCTGGCCGGCACCATGGACATCGACCTGGCCACCGAGCCGCTGGGCACCGGATCCGACGGGCAGCCGGTCTACCTGCGCGACATCTGGCCCAGCGCCGCCGAGATCGAGGAGGTCATCGCCAAGGCGATCGCCAGCGAGATGTTCACCCGCGACTACGCCGACGTGTTCGCCGGGGACGAGCGCTGGCGGGAGCTGCCGACCCCGACCGGCGACACGTTCGCCTGGGACCCGGAGTCGACGTACGTGCGCAAGCCCCCGTACTTCGAGGGCATGACCCGCACGCCGGCCCCGGTGACCGACATCGCCGGCGCCCGGGTGCTGGCCAAGCTGGGCGACTCCGTCACCACCGACCACATCTCCCCGGCCGGGGCGATCAAGCCCGACTCCCCCGCCGGACGCTACCTGGCCGAGCGCGGCGTGGCCCGGCACGAGTTCAACTCCTACGGCTCCCGGCGCGGCAACCACGAGGTGATGATCAGGGGCACGTTCGCCAACATCCGCCTGCGCAACCAGCTGGTGCCCGGCGTCGAGGGCGGGGTGACGGTCAACCACCTGACCGGCGAGCAGACCTCGATCTACGAGGCGTCGGTGGCGTACGCGGCGGCCGGCGTGCCGCTGGTGATCCTGGCCGGCAAGGAGTACGGCTCCGGCTCGTCGCGGGACTGGGCGGCCAAGGGCACGGCGCTGCTCGGGGTGCGGGCGGTCATCGCGGAGTCGTACGAGCGGATCCACCGCTCCAACCTCATCGGCATGGGCGTGCTGCCGCTGCAGTTCCCCACCGGCCAGGACGCGGAGTCGCTGGGCCTGACGGGCACCGAGACCTTCACCATCACCGGGGTGGAGGCGCTCAACGCCGGCACCACCCCCCGCGCGGTGACCGTCAGCACCGACACCGGCGTCACCTTCGACGCCGTGGTGCGCATCGACACCCCGGGCGAGGCCGACTACTACCGGCACGGCGGCATCCTGCAGTACGTGCTGCGCAAGATGCTGGACAGCTGACCGGCGACCACAACGGTGCGGGGCAGGGCGGGGTGACCGCCCTGCCCCGCCCTTGCTGTCGGGAGGCGCCCGCCGGCGACGGCGGCCGTGAAGGGGCGCACTGGGCGGGCACCGCGGACAGCCAGCCTGGGCGGGCACCGCGGACAGCCGGCCTGGGCGGGTACCGCGGACAGGCACCGCTGCCGGGCGGGTGGCGGCGGTCAGCCCGCCGCGAGCAGGGCGGCGACGGCGGCCACCACGCCGTCCACGGTGCGGGTCGGCGCGAAGCGCTCGTCCATCCAGGACCGTCCACGATGGAGCCAGATGCTGGGCAGCCCGGCCGACGCCGCCCCGCCGATGTCGTTCTCCGGGCTGTCGCCCACGACCCAGGCGTCACGCAGCCGCATCCGCACCCGCTGGGCCGCGAGCGCGAAGATCCGCGGGTTGGGCTTGCTGACCCCGACGTCGCCGGAGATCACCCAGTCGGCCACCAGTCGGTCCAGCCCGGTCCGCCGGATCTTCGCCGCCTGCTGGTAGCCGCCGCCGTTGCTCACGATCACCGGCACCCAGCCGGCCTCGCCGGCGATGCGCAGCGCACACCCGACCAGCGGGTCCAGCCGGGTGAACCCGACCGGCCCCTCCTGCAACTCCTCCACCAGGTCGATCACGGGTACGGCCAGCCGGTAGCGGGCGACCAGTGCGTCCGCGACGTCCCACGGCGAGGTCAGCCCGTCGGCGTCGATCGACACCAGCCACTCCAGGTCGCCCGCCGGCGCCCCGATCCGGACCAGGAACCGCTCGGCCCAGGCGCGGAACGCGCCGGCCCGGTCCAGCACGGTGTTGTCCAGGTCGAGCAGCAGTAGAGGCACACGGGCACGATAGGGGCCCGCTCACCTGCGGGAACAGCCCCGCGGGGCATTGATCGACCGTACGGGTGGACAGGTCCGCGCACCCGGGGGATCCCGGGTCGCCGGTCCCGGGTCGCCGGTCCCGCGCGCGGCCGGCGAGCATCGGGCGCCAGCACCGGCGCCGCGCCGACGGGCGGTGTGCCGGCACGGCGGCGACGGCCGGTGGGCGGCGGCGGCCGGTATGGTGACCGCGCGGCGGCTCCGACGGTACGGGGCCGGTACGGCGACCGACGTTGCAAGCCGTACGTACGGATTGCACGAATGGGCCGGTACCTGTCACGATCAAGCCGTGCCCAGGGTCAGCCAGGACCAGCTCGCGGCCCGCCGCCGGGAGATCCTCGCCGCGGCGCGCACCTGCTTCGCCCGGCACGGCTACGAGGGCGCGACGGTGCGGCGTCTGGAGGAGGAGACCGGGCTGTCCCGCGGCGCCATCTTCCACCACTTCCGCGACAAGGACTCGTTGTTCCTGGCGGTGGCGGAGGACGACGCCGCGACCATGGTGGAGACGGTCGCCCGCAACGGCCTGGTGCAGGTGCTGCGCGACCTGCTCGCGCACTCCGCCGAGCCGGACACCGCGGGCTGGCTGGGCAGCCAGCTGGAGGTGTCCCGGCGGCTGCGCACCGACCCCGACTTCGCCGCCCGGTGGGCGCAGCGCTCCGCGGCCGTCGCCGAGGCGACCCGCAGCCGGCTGCGCCGGCAGCGGGAGGCGGGGGTGCTGCGCGAGGATGTCCCGCTGGACGTGCTGGCCCAGTTCCTGGAGCTGGCATACGACGGGCTGGTCCTGCACCTGGCGATGGGCAGGGCGACCGACGACCTCGACCGGGTGCTGGATCTGGTGGAGGAGGCGGTCCGGCGCCGCCCGGCGTGACCGGCGGGCCCCGCGGGTGCCGGGCCCCGGCCGGCATGCGGCCCCGGCGGCGCCGTCGGCGCCGTCGGGGCAAAGGTAACGCCGCCGTGACCCGGCGATGCCCGGCCACGGGCCCCACCGCTGGCCCGCCCCATCCACAATGGGTCTCACCAGCCGCGGGCTCGCCAGCCACGCGCTGTCACCCGCCCGCGAGAACCGGAAGGAGCCGCCATGACCGACCCGGCGGGCCACGCCTGGGGCATCTCCGGCCCCGTCTTTCTCATGATCTTCGTTGGGCTGGGGGCCGCGCTGGTCGCCGTGGCCGTCCTGCACCGCTGGGCGCTGCTCCGGGGCCTGCGGGCCCGCGCCCTCGACGTGGACCCGCAGCAGGCCGCCTACCTCGTCGGCGGCGACCAGCGCGCGGCCTATGCGGCGCTGGCCGCGCTGCGCGTGGCCGGCGCGGTGGGCGTGGGCCCCGACGGCGCCCTCCAGCAGACCGGGCCGCTGCCCGCCGGCGCGACCGCGCTGGACCAGGCCGTGCACCACGCGGCCGGAAACCAGGCCCGGGCCCGCGCGCTGACCTCGGACATGTTCGTGCGGCAGGCGCTGGACCAGCACCGGGACCATCTGGAGCGGGCCGGGCTGCTGCCCACCGGCGCGCAGCGGGTGCCGGCCCGGCTCTGGCCGCTGCTCATGCTGGCGCTGCTCGCCATCGGCCTGGCGCGGGTGCTCAGCGGGCTGGCCAACGACCGGCCCGTGGGCTACCTGGTGCTGGCCATGCTGGTGCTGGCGGTGGTCACCGTGGTCATGCTGGTGCGGGCGCCCCGGCGCACCGCGGCGTCCGACCGGGTGTTGGCCACCCTGCGCCAGCGCCACCGGCACCTGGCGCCGGCATACCGGCCGTCGTACACGACGTACGGGGCGGCGGGCGCGGCGATGGGGGTGGCGCTGTTCGGCACCGACGCCCTGTGGGCGATGGATCCGGCGTTCGCCGCCGAGGCCGATGTCGGCCAGCACACCGCCGGTGGCCAGGCCGGTGGCGCCTCCGGTAGCCACGTCACCGACGGCGGCGGCCGCGGCAGCGACGGCGGAGTCGACTCCGGCTCCGGGGGCTTCTGCGGCGGTGGTGGTGGCGGTGGCGGTTCCGGCGGCGGCTGCGGCGGCGGCTGCGGCGGCGGCGTATGACCGGCACCACGCACCGGTACGGGGTCGGCATCGGCTGGCGCCCGGAGATCGCCGGGCTGGTGGCCGAGCTGCCCGGACTGCGGTTCGTCGAGGTGGTGGCCGAGTGGGTGCGCGGGAGCGGTCCGGTCCCCGACTGCCTGGCCGAGCTGCGCGCGCGGGGGGTGGCCGTGGTGCCGCACGGGGTGCGGCTGTCGCTGGGCGGCGCCGACCCGGTGGCGCCCGACCGGGTGGCGCACCTGGCGGCGGTGGCCCGGCTGCTCGACGCCCCGCTGGTGAGCGAGCACATCGCGTTCGTGCGTGCCGGCGGACTGGAGGCAGGCCACCTGCTGCCGTTGCCGCGCACCCGGGAGGCCGTGGCCGCGGTGGCCGCGAACGCCGCCCGGGTGCGTGCCGAGCTGGACGTCCCGCTGGCCCTGGAGCCGATCGCGGCGCTGTTCGACTGGCCGGACGACGAGATGGGCGAGGCGGACTTCATCACCGAGATCCTGGAGCGCACCGGCGCACTGCTGCTGCTGGACGTGGCCAACCTGTACGCCAACGCCCGCAACCGCGGCCAGGACCCCGTCGCGCTGCTCGACCGGCTGCCGCTGGAGCGGGTGGCCTACGCTCACGTGGCCGGCGGCGCGGAGCGCGGCGGCCTCTACCACGACACTCACACCGACCCGGTGCCCGACCCCGTGCTGGAGCTGGTCGCCGAGCTGTGCGCCCGGCACCGGCCGCCGGGGCTGCTGCTGGAGCGCGACGGATGCTACCCGCCGGCCGCGCAGCTGCGCGCGGAGCTGGACGCCATCGCGGCGGCCGCGGGCTACCCGAGGATCACCTGACGTGGCCCGGACCGACCCGCGCCCGCCCCGGCCGGCGTCCGACCCGCCGCCGGCGTCCGCACCCGAACCGCCGGTGCCCGCACCCACCGGTGGGCTGGCGCACCGGCAGGCGGCGCTGGTCGCGGCGCTGGTGGCCGGGGCCGAGCCGCCGCCCCGCTTCGCCGCCGCCCGGATCGCGGCGGCCCGCGAGGCGCTGCTGCGCAAGCGGGCCGGCGAGGTGGCCCGGGCGTGGCCGTTGCTGGCCGCGACGTGCGGGCCCGACTGGGCGCGCCGGTTCGCCGACTGGGCCGCGGGGCGCCCGCCGCGCGGGGCGCTGCGGGACGGCCGGGACCTGGCCCGGGCGCTGGCCGCCGGGCCGGGCCTGCCCGGTCCGGCCGCCGCGGAGCTGGCCCGCAGCGAGGTGATCTGGCGCTACGGCGGCGACGGGTCGCCGCGGCGGCGGCGCCTGCCGGCGGTGCGCCGCTGCCCCGGCGGCCTGCTCGTGCAGGTGGCCGGGCGGGTGCTCCGGCTGGTCAGAACACCCAGCGGCGGGAGACCAGGTAGTTGACCACGGCGAGCACCGCGGCGGTGACCAGCTTGGCCACCAGGTAGGGCAGGCCCAGCCAGGTCAGCGCCTGGACGGCCAGCACCGTGGCCGGCAGGTTCAGCGCGACCAGGGCGAAGTAGCGGCTGAGCTGGCGGCCCAGCGGCCGCACGCCGTCGAACGACCACGCCCGGTTCAGCCCGAAGTTCACCCCGAACGCGGCCACGAACGCCAAGGCGGTGGCCACCGGGAGCCACAGCCCGGCCCGGCCGTGCAGCAGGTAGAGGGTGCCGGCGTCCACGGCGACGCTGGCCGCCCCGACCACCACATAGCGGAAGCCGCTGTGCCGGCTGGTCCGGGCCAGCACCTCGGCGACGCCCAGCGTCACGCGACCTCCCCCTCGACCGCCGACGGCGCATCCGCGGCGTAGGGCCACTATAGGGAGCACCCGCGCGCGGCGCCGCCCACGGCCGGCGCCGGCGACCGCACCGCACCGCGACCGGCGGCGGGTGCCCGGAGACCCGGGTACGGTGAGCCGATGTCGAGCACCCGCCGGCGGCCCACCGCGGCCGAGCTGGCCGCCGCGGCCGGCGGCACCGTCCCCGACGTGCTCGGCCCCGACCTGCGGGTGCTGTTCTGCGGCATCAACCCGAGCCGGTACGCGGCCGCCACCGGTCACCACTTCGCCCGGCCGGGCAACCGGTTCTGGCCCGCCCTGCACCGCTGCGGCTTCACCCCGCGGCTGCTGCGCCCCGACGAGCAGGCCGAGCTGCCCGCCCTCGGGCTCGGCATCACCAACCTGGTGGTCCGGGCCACCGCCCGCGCCGACGAGTTGAGCGCCGCGGAGCTGGTCGCGGGAGCCGCCGCCCTGGCCGCGACCGTACGCCGCTGCCGGGCGCGCTGCGTGGCCGTGCTGGGCATCACCGCGTACCGGACCGGCTTCTCCCGGCCGCGGGCCCGGCTGGGTCCGCAGCCCGAGCTGCTGGCCGGCGCCCGGCTCTGGGTGCTGCCCAATCCCAGCGGCCTGAACGCGTCGTGGACCGCGCCGCGCCTGGCCGACGCGTTCCGGGAGCTTCGCCGGGCGACCGACGTCGGCAGCGACGACGCCTGAGCAGGCGGGCCGGCGCCGCCAGCGGACTCAGGGCTCGGTGCGTTCCCCGACCGCGGGCGGCACCAGCACCACCGGCTCCGGAATGTCCGGCATCGGACGCGGCGAGTCGGTGACCGCGAACTGGGTGCGGTACAGCTCGGCGTACAGCCCCCCGGCGGCGACCAACTGGTCGTGCGTGCCGCGCTCCACGACCCGGCCCCGATCCAGCACGAGGATCAGGTCGGCGGCGCGCACAGTGGACAGCCGGTGCGCGATGACCAGCGCGGTACGCCCGGCCAGCGCGGTGGCCAGCGCCCGCTGCACCGCCGCCTCGGACTCGGAGTCCAGGTGCGCGGTGGCCTCGTCCAAAATCACGATGGACGGAGCCTTGAGCAGCAGCCGGGCGATCGCGATGCGCTGCTTCTCGCCGCCGGAGAACCGGTAGCCGCGCTCCCCCACCACGGTGTCCAGCCCGTCCGGCAGACTCCGCACCAGCTCGCCGACCTGTGCGGCGTCCAGCGCCGCCCACAGCTCGTCGTCGGTGGCCCCGGGCCGGGCGTAGCGCAGGTTCTCCGCGATCGTCTCGTGGAACAGGTGCGAGTCCTGGGTGACCACGCCGATGGCGTCGCGCAGCGAGTCCAGGGCGGCGTCGCGCACGTCGACCCCGCCGACGAGCACCGCCCCGTCGGTGACGTCGTACACGCGGCTGACCAGCATGCTGGTGGTGGACTTGCCGGCACCGGACGGCCCGACGAGTGCCACCAGCTGGCCCGGCTCGACGGTGAAGCTCACGCCGCGCAGCACCGGCTCGCCGGCCGACCGGTCGAGCGCCGCCACGTCCTCCAGCGAGGCCAGCGAGACCTCGGCGGCGCTGGGGTAGCGGAAGTACACGTCGCGGAACTCGATGCGCGCGGCGCCCGGCGGCAGGGCCACCGCGTCGGGCCGCTGCGCGATCGTGGGCCTGAGGTCGAGCACCTCGAAGACCCGGTCGAACGACACCAGGGCACTCATCACGTCGACCCGGACGTTGGACAGCGCGGTCAACGGGCCGTAGAGCCGGGTCAGCAGCAGCGCCATGGTGACCACGGTGCCGGCGGTGACCACCTGGTTGACCGCCAGCCAGCCCCCCAGGCCGTAGGTCAGCGCCTGGGCCAGCGACGCGACGAGCAGCATGGCCACGAAGAAGGTGCGCGAGTACATCGCCTGCTGGATGCCGATGTCGCGGACCCGGCGGGCGCGGGCGGCGAACCGGGCGGCCTCGGCCTCGGGGTGGCCGAACAGCTTGACCAGCAGCGCCCCGGCCACCCCGAAGCGCTCGGTCATGGTGGCGTTCATCTTGGCGTCCAAACCGTACGCCTCGCGGGTGATGTCGGCCAGCCGGCGCCCGACCCGCCGGGCCGGCAGGATGAACACCGGCAGCAGCACCAGGGACAGGGCGGTGATCTGCCAGGAGAGGGTGAACATGACCGCCGCGGTGAGCACCAGCTGGATCACGTTGCTGACCACACCGGACAGCGTGGAGGTGAAGGCCCGCTGGGCGCCCAGCACGTCGTTGTTGAGCCGGCTGACCAGCGCTCCGGTCTGGGTGCGGGTGAAGAACTGCACCGGCATCCGCTGGACGTGGTCGTACACCCGGGTCCGCAGGTCCAGGATGATGCCCTCGCCGATGCGCGCCGAGTACCAGCGCTGGATCAGCGACAGCACGGCGTCGACGACGGCGAGCCCGGCGATGAACAGCGCGAGCCGGACCACCGTGGCGCCCGCGTCCGGGCCCCCGCGGGTGATGGCGTTGACCACGTTGCCGGCCAGGACCGGGGTGGCCACGCCGATCACCGCCGCGGCCACCACGGTGACCAGGAAGACCGCGATGTCGAGCCGGTACGGCCGGGCGAAGGCCACGATCCGTCGGCCGGCGCCCCGGCTGAGCCGGTGGTCGGCGATCTCCTCCCCGCGGCCCAGGGAGCGCAGCATGCTCCACCCCGAGCCCCCCATCCCCGGGGTCATGCGGTCGTCCCTGAGCTCATCCGGCCGTCCCTGAACTCGTGCGGGCGGTTGCCGTACGGCGGGTCCCCCGCGGCGGACCCGGTGGGCGGCCGGCGCACGGCACGCCCGCGCCGGACCAGTCTGCCCCACCGCTACGACAACCCGAACGGTAAGCGCGTTGTTCCCGGCCGGTCCTTACCGACCGCGGTCGCCGCCGCCGGGCCGGCGGCCCGGGCCGCCGGCCCGGCGAGCGCCGTCCTACTCCCCCACGCCGGCCAGGTCGCGCAGCCGGCGCACCTGCGCCTCCCGCTCGGCGCGGTCCTGGGCGGCGGGCGCGCGGTGCGCCGCCGCGCTCAGCAGCGCCTTGAGCTCGGCCGCGGCGCTGCGGTCCGCGGCCAGCACCGCGGCCACCAGGTCGGCCACGGCGGCGTCCAGGTCGGCGCGCGGTACCACGAGGTTGGCCAGGCCCAGCCGGTCGGCCTCGGCCGCGTGGACCCGACGGCCGGTGAGGCACAGCTCCAGCGCCCGGGCGTACCCGACCAGCTCCACCAGGCGCCCGGTGGCGCCCAGGTCGGGCACCAGCCCGAGGGTGACCTCGGGCATCGCCAGCTCGGCGTCCTCGGCGAGCACCCGCAGGTCACAGGCCAGCGCGAGCTGCAGCCCGGCGCCGACGGCCGGGCCCGCCACGGCGGCGATCGTGATCAGGTCTGGTCGGCGCAGCCAGGTGAAGGCGGCCTGGAACTGCGCGATGCGCGCGGCGGCGGCGTCGGGGTCCAGGCGGGCCAGGCCGGCGGGCGAGTCGGGGCCGGTGGCGGCGAGCACCGCCCGGTCGAGCCCGGCCGAGAAGGCCCGCCCCGCCCCGCGGA
>DATMJT010000664.1:0-6739 GCA_035553735.1 Pilimelia sp. | reverse complement strand
ACGAGGCACACCCGGACCGCACTGCTCTCGCCGCACCGGCCCGCGGGTGCGGGGGCCGGGGCGGGGGCATGGTCGGTGAACCAGTAGCGCTCCTGCGCGAACGGGTAACCGGGCAGGCTGACCCGGCGCGGGCGGGCGGTGCCGAACTGACCGGACCAGTCGACCGCGGCGCCACCCACCCAGCGCTGTGCGAGCGCCCGCAGCGTCGGATCGGTGCCGTGCACCCGGATCCGGTCGTCGGCCAGGAACTCGCCGAGCGCCCGCACCAGTGCGGCCACGTCGGACACGACGAAGGCCGCCCGTTCGGCCAGCTCCACCCGGCCCACCTGCAGCGTGTACGCCACGTCGGCGAGCGCCGGCCCGCCGGAGCGCCGCGGCAGCAGCGCCGCGACCTCCGCGGTGGTGTGCGCGGCGGTGAGCCGGGGCGGCCGACCCGTGGGCAGCAGCTCGGCCAGTGACCGGGTCAACTGCGCGACCTCCGCGGCCGTGATGCCGTACTCGTGCCACGGCCGGGCCGGGTCCAGGTCGGCGGGGTCGGCCCCGAGCACCCCGGCGAGCCGGGCGGTGACCTCCGCGACCGGGTCCGCCCCGGCGCCGCGCATCCGGTCCCGCAGCCGGCCGGCGACCGCGCGCAGGGCGGGCAGCGTCCGTGCCGACAGCGGCACCACCACCGGCCCCGGCGCGCCGGTGCCGGCGGCGGCACCGGCGTACTCCTCGAGAACCACGTGCGCGTTGGCGCCGGTGGCGCCGAACGAGCTGACCCCCGCCCGGCGCGGGCCGCGCTCCGGCGCGGGCCACGCCGCGGCGACCCGCTGCAGCCGGAACGGCGAGCCCTCCAGCTCCAGCAGCGGGTTGGCGGGCTCGGCATGCAGGGTCGGTGCCAGAGTGCGGTGGTGCAGTTGCAGCACCGCCTTGGTCAGCCCCGAGATGCCCGCCGCGCCCTCCGCGTGGCCGATGTTGGACTTCACCGAGCCCAGCGCGCACGATCCGGGCTCGGCCGCGTCGCCGAACGCGGTGACCAGGGCGCGCAGCTCGATCGGATCGCCCAGCGCGGTGCCGGTGCCGTGCGCCTCCAGCACCCCGACGGTGGCCGGGTCGGCGCCCGCGTCGGCCAGCGCCGCGGTGAGCACCGCGGCCTGTGCGACGGGGTTGGGCACGCTGAACCCGCCGGCCGCGCCGCCGTGGTTCACCGCGCTGCCCCGGATGACCGCGTACACGTGGTCGCCGTCGCGCTCGGCCGCGGCGAGCGGCTTGAGCACCACCGCGCCCACCCCGTCGGCGGAGACGTACCCGTCGCCGCCGTCCCCGAACGACCGGCAGCGGCCGTCGGTGGAGTGCATGTTGACCAGGCCGTACGCGACGTACTTGGCCGGGTGCAGCGACAGGTTCACCCCGCCCGCGATGGCCACCGCGCACTCCCCGTCGCGCAGGCTGCGCACGGCCAGGTGCACCGCGGTCAGTGAGGACGAGCAGAGCGTGTCGACCGCGACGCTCGGCCCGTGGAAGTCGCAGAAGAACGACACCCGGTTGGCGATCTGGCCCTGGCTGAGCCCCAGCGGCACCGGGTCGCCGCCCCGGGCGGCGTGCTCGACGCCCAGCAGCGGGTAGTCCTTGTGCATCACACCCACGAACACTCCGCCCGGGCGCCGACCCGCCGGCCCCGACGGCGGACACAGCGAGTGCGGGGTGTGGCCGGCGTCCTCGATCGCCGCCCAGCAGGTCTGCAGGAACAGCCGCTCCTGCGGGTCGAGCACGGCGGCCTCGGCCGCGGAGATGCGGAAGAACCCGGCGTCGAAGGCGTCCACGTCGGCGAGGAAGCCGCCCCAGGCCGACAACGGTCGGCCGGAGGCGCTGCGCAGGTGGCCGTACCGGTCGGGGTCCCAGCGGTCGCGCGGGATCTGCCCGACGCTGTCCACCCCGCCGAGCACGTTCGTCCAGAACTTGTCGAGGTCCGCCGCGCCCGGGTAGCGCCCGGCCATGCCGATCACGGCGATCGGCTCGGCCCGGTCCCGCGCCGTGACCGCCGCCGGGGCGGCGGCCGCGGCCGGCGCCGGCCCGACGGGCACGCCGGTGAACTCGATGCGGCGCCGGTTCAGCACCGGCCGGGGCAGCGGGGTGCGCCGGCCCTGGGTGCCGGTCCAGGCCGCGACGACCACGTGCGCGTTGGTCCCGCCGTCGCCGAAGCTGTTGACCGCGGCGACCCGCGGCCCGGGCCACGGGGTGTCGGCCCGGTCGAACCGGAACGGCGAGGCGGCGAGGTCGAAGTGCTCCGGCGGCTGCTGGCCGCTCAGGTACGGCACGCGCCGCCCCCGCTGGAGCATCATGGCGACCTTGATGAGCCCGGCGATGCCCTCGGCGCACTGCGGGTGGCCGATGTTGGGCTTGACCGAGCCGAGCGCGCACTCCGCGCCGGAGGTGGACCGGTACACGGCCTGCACGGCCTTCAGCTCGATGAGGTCGGTGACCGGTGAGCCGGAGGCGTTGGCCTCCACATAGGTGATCTCCTCCGGCCGGTGGCCGCTGGCGGCCAGGGCGCGGGAGAGCACCGCCTGCTGGGTGACCAGGTTCGGGGTCGCCGGTCCGGCGGTGCGGCCGTCGTTGTTCACCGCGATGCCCTTGATCACCGCGATGATCCGGTCGCCGTCCGCGCGCGCCGCGGCCAGCGGCTTCACCAGCACCACGCCGGCGCCCTCGGCGGGCACGAACCCGCCCGCGCGGCGGTCGAAGGCGTGGAACTGCGCGGTGGCGGCGAGCAGCCCGCGCTGGTCGAACACCTGGTGCGCGGCCGCCCCCTCGATCAGGGTGACGCCGGCGACCACGGCGGCCTCGATCTCGCCCGTGCGCAGCGCCTGCGCGGCGAGGCTCAGCGCCACCAGCGCGGAGGAGCAGGCGGTGTCCACCACGACGCTGGGGCCGCGCAGGTCGAAGTGGCGGGAGATGTTGGCCGCCAGGTAGTTCTGCCCCAGCACCACCGGGTTGCGGCTGGCCAGCACCCGCTCGCGGGCCGGCAGCCGGGCGGTGCGGCCGCCGACGTAGACGCCGATGTCGCGGCCCCTGACCTCCTCCGGGCGGTAGCCGGCGTCACACCAGGCGAACAGGGTCTCCTCCAGCAGCAGCAACGCCTGCGGGTCCATGGCGGCCGCGTCGACGTCGGCGATGTGGAAGTACCCGGGGTCGAGCTCCCGGTCGGCGTCGGCCAGCAGGCCGGCGTGGAAGCCGCCGCCCTCGCCGGGCCACCGGTCGTCGGGCACCGGCGCGATGGCCGAGCGCCCCTCGGCCAGCAGGCGCCAGTAGCCCTCGGGGTCCGGGGCGCCGGGGAACCGGCAGGAGAGGCCGACCACGGCCAGGTCCCCGTCGCGGATCTCCGGCGCCGGACCCACCTCCAGCACCGGACCCGCCTCCGGCGCCGCACCGGGCCCGGACGCCGGAGCGGTCCCCGGCGCCGCACCCGGCCCGGACGCCGGGTCGGCGGGCGAGGCCGCCCGGGCCTCCACCGCCGCGGTGACCCCGGCGGCGGCCCGCGCCGGTGCGGCCGCCGGCAGCGCCGCGGTGTCGCGTCGGGGCGGGGCGCCGAACGCGGATCGCACCACGTCGGGGTGCGTCGTTACCAGCCACTCGGCGAACCCCTCGGCCGTGGGGTGTTCGATGAGGACGGAGGGGTCCAGCTCGACGCCGAGCCGCGACCCGGCGGTGCGGGTCAGCTCGACCAGGGTGATCGAGTCGGTGCCGTAGTCGTGGACCGGGGTGTGGGCGTCGAGCCGGTCGCGGTCGAACTCCAGCCGTTCGGCGATGAGGTCGAGCAGCCACGCCGCGACGGCGTCGGCCGACCCGCCCGCGGGTTCGCCGGTCGACCCGCCCGCGGGTCGCGGCCGGCCGGCGGCGGGGATGCTGGCGCCCGCCACCTGGGCGCCCGGCGGCTCGGCCGCCCCCGGCTGGGCCGCGCCGCCGGGCGGCGCGGTGCCCGCCGCCGTGGGCACACCCAGCTGGTCGACCGGCCGGTCGTCGGCCGGCACGAACGGCAGCACCACGGGGCCGATCGCGCCGGAGACGGCCAGGTCGAGCACGCCCAGCCCGTCCTCCTCGCGCAGCGGGGCCAGGCCCGCCGCCCGGTAGGCCGGGCCCGTTCCGGCCGAGCCCATGCCGAGCCCGTCCCAGCTGGGCCAGCGGATGCTGACCACCGGGGTGTCGCCGCAGCGGCCGGCGAGGTGGTCCAGGTGGGTGTTGGCCATCGCGTAGTCGCTCTGGCCCACGGCCAGGGCGGGCAGCGCGGAGGCCACCGAGGAGAACAGCACCACGAACCGCACCGGGTGCCCGGTCAGTGCCCGCAGCAGCGCCTCGGCGCCGTCCACCTTGGGCGCCAGCACCCGGCGTACGCCCGCGGCCGTCTTGCGGCGCACCGACAGGGTGTCCTCGTCCACCACGCCCGCGGCGTGCAGCACGCCGCCGACCGGGCCGGCGTCGCGCAGCAGCGCGGTGAGCGCGGCCTCGGTGCCGGGTCCGCCCATCGGCACGGCGGCGACCCGGATCCGGGCTCCGGTGGCGGACAACTCCAGCAGCCCGCGCAGCTTGCGGCCGAGGGCGTCGTCGCGCCGGGACCGCGTCGCCCACTCGCCGCGCGCCGGCAGCTCCTCGCGGCCGACCAGCAGCAGGTTGCGCACGCCCCACGCGATGGCCGCGTGCCGGGCGGCGGCCAGGCCGACCCCCCGGGTGCCGCCGGTCACCACGAGCACCTCGTCGGCCCCGAACACCGGGGTGGGCGCGTCGGTCGGGGCGTGCTCGCGCCACGCCGGCCGCAGCCGGGCGCCGCCGCGGTGGCGTACCCGGGTCGGCGGGTCGGCGGCGCCCAGCTCGGTCAGCAGGCGGGCGGCGGCCGCCCCGTCCGGCTCGCCGGGGTCGAGGTCGACGTGGGTGGTGCGCAGCCCGCGCAGCTCGTGCCCGAGCATCCCGTACAGGCCCGCCACCCGGGTGGCGTGCGGGTCGAGCCGATTCGGGCCGCCGGTGGCGCCGGGCGGCTCCAGCCCGCGGGTCACGCCCACCGCGCGGCCGGCACCCGCGCAGGCCCGCTGCACCCAGGGCAGCCAGGCGTCCAGGTGGTCACCTGCCGGCGCGCAGCCGGTGAGGTCCACGACCGTGTCGACCGGGTCGACTGCGGCCGGCTCGTCGGGAAGCGCGTCGACCGCCAGGACGGTCGCCCCGGGCAGGGCCCGCGCGAGGTGGTCGGCGAGGCCGGCGGTGGCCGCGGTGGTCAGCACGGCCACGCGGCCGGGGTCCCGGTCGTCCGCGACGGGCGGGGGCGCGGGCCGCCAGTCCTCGGCGAGCAGCCGCACCGGGCTGGCGTCGCGGGCGCCGGCGGTGGCGACGATCACCTCGGCGAACGCGCCGTCGTTCGCCGTCGGCCGGGACACGGAGCCGAACCCGTGCTGGCGCAGCAGCCGCTGCCAGCCGGCGGCGGTGACCAGCGGGGCACCGGGGATGCGCAGGTGCGCGTCGCGGTAGAGCCACCAGCCGTCGAGCAGACCGAAGGTGAGGGTCAACAGCGCCGACTTGCGGGTCACCTCGTTGATCACCAACAGTCCGCCCGGACGCAGCGCCGCGGCCAGGTTGGCCACCACCCGCCGCAGGTCCGCGGTGGCGTGCAGGACGTTGGAGGCGATGAGCAGGTCGAACGCGCCGCCCGCCAGCGCCTCGCCGGCGCCGGGCCGCTCGACGTCCCAGCGGCCGTAGCGCAGGTACGGCCGCCCGGCGCCGAAGCGCTCCTCGGCCCTGGTCAGGAACGCCGGCGACAGGTCGGTGAACCAGTACTCGGCGGGCCCGCCCACGGCGTCGAGGGCGGGCAGCACCACGGCGGTGGTCCCGCCGGTACCCGCGCCGACCTCGCCCACCCGGGCCGGGCCGGCGCAGTCGCGGACGAACGCCGCCACCGTCTCGGCCACGGTCCGGTTCAGCCCGTCGGCGATGGCGTTGCCCTGGTAGGCGGCCGTCATCCGGTCCAGCGAGCCGCCGGGGAAGAGGATCCCGGTGACTGGCCGGGCGCCGGTGAGCACGGCGGGCAGCGCGGCGACGCAGTCCTCGACCAGGGACAGCTGCGCGCGCCAGTACGGGTCCGCGGCGAGCCTGGCGCGCAGGTCGGCCCACACCGGGTCGGCGGCCGGGTCGGCGGCGCGGCGGCCGGCGTCGGTCAGCGCGACCGGGTCGCCGTCGTCGGTGAACCCGGCAGCGGCCAGCAGCCGCAGGGCCTCCTCGACCCAGCGGTGGTACTTCTCCACGACGCCGTGCCGGGCGGCCAGCCCCGCCCTGGGCTCGGGCCCCTGGCGGAACAACCCCAGCTCGCGCAGCCGTACCAGGGTCTCGCGGGCCACCCACCGGTCCGCGTCGTCCGGGGTCAGCCCCTCGGCCCAGCCCGGCGGCTCGGTGGACGCGCCGCCGAACACGTGCGGGTAGCGCGGCGCGAGGTGGGCGGCGAGGTCACGGATGGTGGTGCGCTCGAACAGCAGCGTCGGCGGCTGCCGCTCCCCGACCAGCTCCTCGACCGCGCCGACCAGGTCCAGCACCTGCGCCGACTCGATGCCCAGCTCGAAGTAGCCGGACCGGACGTCGAGGGACTCGGGCTCGCGGCCCAGCCGGGCGGCGAGCGCGGCACGCAGCAGCGCCTCGTCGGCGCTCGCGCCCGCGGGCCCGGCGGGCCCGGTGGCCGGGGGCCGCGGGTGCCCCGGGCCGTCCGTGCGGTCCGCGCCCGCCC
>DATMJT010000663.1:0-2016 GCA_035553735.1 Pilimelia sp. | reverse complement strand
CGGACGCGCTGAAGCTGCGCCGCTGCGCCGACTGCCCCTCCGACGTCGACGTCGACCTGCTCGACCGGCTCAAGGAGTGGCGTACCTCCACCGCGAGGGAGCAGCAGGTTCCCGCCTACGTGGTCTTCACCGACGCCACGCTCACCGCGATCGCCGAGCAGCGCCCGGCCGACGGTGCCGCGCTGGTGACCATCCCGGGGATCGGCGCGCGCAAGCTGGACCGCTACGGCCCCGCCGTGCTCGCCCTGGTGGCGGGCGAGGAACCGGCCGCCGATCCCGCGGGGAACTAGGCGTCGAAATGGGTTGTGCGCCCCCGGGGCGCCTTCTAGCCTCAGCTCTCGACGGACTCACCGGAGCCGTTCCCGCGCCTGCGATTCGCCCGAAGGGGGTGCCTCGATGGAGACCACGACGTTCTGCGGAATCCCGGGCACCCGTGTGCGCAGCGAGTCCCCGGCCGTCCACGCGTTCGCGTGGAAGCAGCAGGTTCCCGTCCTCCGCGTGCTCGGGACCATCCCGGCCGACGACAACAGCACAGGTGTATCCGCGACCGGGCGCCGCCGCACATAGCGGCGACGTACACGGCCGACAGACCTCAGGGCCGCGGATCCCACCGGATCCGCGGCCCTGATTTTTTTGTCCGATCCCCTTGACCAGGAGGTCCGAGGTGCTACTCCGATCAGTTCCGCCGGCGGGCGGAGCGATCAGTACCGGGCGGCCCGCGGGCGACCCCGCCCCCGGCCTGGGGCTCTTGCTCGACGCGGCACCCCGCGCCGGGCTGGCCCTGCCCTGCCGCTCCGGCGACGCCGACCTGTGGTTCGCCGACACCCCGGCCGGGCTCGAGCGCGCGAAGCTGCTCTGCGCGCCCTGCCCCGTCCGGGCCGAGTGCCTGGCCGGTGCGTTGAACCGCGCCGAGCCGTGGGGGGTGTGGGGCGGCGAGATCTTCGAGCGCGGCGCCGTGATCGCCCGCAAGCGGCCGCGCGGCCGGCCCAGCAAGGCCGACCTGGCCCGCGACCGCGAGCTCGCCGGCGCGAGCGCCTGACCCGGCCGATCCGGGACCCCACCCGTCCCGACACCGAACACCGCGAGGGAGACCGACCGACATGACCCGCCTGCGTCCCGTCCCGACCGACACCCGGCCCCGCCCGTCCGCCCCCGACCGCGAGGTGATCGCGATGTTGCTCCACGAAGCCCTGGCCCGCTCGCGACAGCGCGAGGCCGAGGAGGTGGCCCGCCGGCACGCGCTGGCCCGCCGCCTGACCGCGGGCCGCCGCTGGGCCCGGCTCGCACGCTTCGCCGCCCGCCGCGCCGAGCACGCGCAGCGCGCGGCCGGTGTGGCGGCGCCGCTGCACGGCCCGGTGCTCCGGGCTGTGGGTGGCCACCGAGGCGCCGTCTGAGGGCGCCGCCCCCGACGGGCGCGCGGCGCGGTCCGGAATCGAACCAGCCGCCGCGCCCGTCGCGGGCCACCGGTAGCTCACGACCGGCTCGGGCGGCGGGTCGGACGCGTCGTCCGGCCGTGGAACCGCGGCACGTCCTGCCCGGCCGGGTGCGACCTCCGCCGAGGATCCGGTGCGGGAGGATCCCGCGTGGTCCGCCTATCCGGCGGGGTCCGCGTCGAAGATCCAGGGTTGCCAGTGCCGGACGATGCCGCGCAGCGGCACCTCGGCGCCGAGCTGGCAGAGCACGCCCAGGGTGCCCATCGTCACCCGGTGCACGAGCATGTACTGCGGGGGCAGGTTCAGCTCGCGGCCGGTGCGGAAGTCCGGGCTGCGCAGATCGCCGATCCGCTCGGCCTGGGCCTGGAGCCAGCGCCGCTCGAACCGGAACGTCCCGGTGCGCAGGGGCTCGGTGAACGGCGCGAGGTAGGCGATGGCGTCCTCGGCGCGCATCGGCGAACCGGGCCGGACGAAGCCCTGCTCGCGCTCCTGCGCGAGCAGGTCGCCGGGGCGGTCGGCGAGCGCGAGCCGGGTCATCTCCGACAGCGGGCGGGGGAGCCCCCCGGGCAGGCGGGCGACGGCC
>DATMJT010000662.1:0-2892 GCA_035553735.1 Pilimelia sp. | reverse complement strand
GGGACGCGCTGCCCGGGGCCACGGGCGGGCTGGCACCGGGCGTCGAATCGTCACCGGCCAGGGCGTTGATCCCGAAGAGCAGCCCCACCACGCCGAGCACCAGCAGGCCCGCCACCCCGGCGGCGATCTTGCGGCCCGCGGAGCGCACCGGCGCCACCGGCTCGTCGACCGGCTCGGCACCGAACCGCAGCGGTCCGGCGTCCTCGTAGTACTGCTCGTCGGGCGGGCTGTCCAGGCGGGCCAGCTCCGCGGCGAGCACGTCGGCCGCGGGCGGGGCCAGCTTGTGGTCCAGCAGGTCCATCGCCAGGTCGTCCAGGTAGGTGGGGACCCCCGCCCGCATCTGGCGCGGCGCCGCGAGGCTGCCGCCGCCGTCGCGGACCGCGTCCGGCAGGCTCGACCGGCCCGCCTCGGCGTGCGGCCAGTGGCCGGTCAGCGCGAAGTAGAGCACCCCGCCGATCGCCCGGATGTCCGCCTCCGGGGTGATCTCCCCGTCCGCCCGGGCGTCGGCCAGCACGACGCGGCCGTCCGCCGCCACCAGCACCGTGCCCGGATGCACGTTGCCGTGCACCATGTCGGTGGCGTGCACCGAGGCGACCGCGGAGGCCACCGCGTGGGCCACCGACGTGGCGCGGACCGGGTCCAGCGGCCCGCCGGCCACCAGCTCGCGCAGCGACGAACCCTCGACCCACTCGCGGACCACGTAGGCCCGGGCCTCCTCGTCGATCGCGTCGTAGACCCCGACCAGGTTGGGGTGCACGACGCGACTGGCGGCGACGGCCGCCTGGAGCATCTCGGCGGCGGAGTCGCCGCCCGGGTAGCGCAGCACCACGGCCACGGGCCGGCGCAGCACCACGTCGATGCCGCGCCACACCTGCCGGCCGGCGCTGTCGTCGTTGATGTGCTCCTCGAGCTGGTAGCGCTCGGCCAGGATCTCCCCGACGGTGGGGGCGCCGACGGTGAGCACGGGCGGCGCCGATTCGGCGGCCTCGTGGCCCTCGCCGACCTGGGTCACCCGTCCTCCCTCGGTGAGTGCCTGATCAGGCAACGCCCGATCAGGGCACGGCGGCCGAACCCCGACGATCCGGCTCCACCGGTGGGGCGGATCGTCTCTGCCGGGCTGGGCGCTGCGCGCATGTGTCCAAGGCGACCTTACCCGGCCATGCCGACTCGGCATATGTCATCTTCGCGCCGCACACGTCAGGTGGGGTCCGCCACCGCGCCCCGCCGGCACCGCGGAATCCCGCCCTACCGGTTGTCCACAGGCTGTGGACAACCGGCGGCGCGCTCCGCCCGCCAGGCCGGCAGGTAGAGCGGGGCGGCGGCGGCCAGGGCCAGCGCCCCGGCGATGAAGGCGGCCCGCAGGTCGACGGCGTCCGCGACAGCGGTCAACACGACGAGGCCCGCGGCCGCGGCCGACTGCCCCATCAGTGAGTTCAGCGACAGCACCGTGCTGCGGTGGGCGCTCTCGACCTGCCGGTGCAGCAACCCCAGGTGTACGGGGTTGCTCGCGCCGTGCACGGCGTAGCAGACCAGGAGCGCCGCGACCACCCCGACCGGTCCCGCCGCCAGGCCGAGACCGACGACGGTGGCACCGTGCAGCACCCGCAGCAGCGCCCCGGTCAGCGGCGCGCCCAGTCGGGCCGTGAGGAGGGGCACCGCGGCGGCCCCGGCCGCCGACACCAGCCATCCGGCGGCACCGACCGGCCCCAGCAGCGCCGCGGCGCCGTCGGCGCTGCCCACGGCCTCGGCCAGGCGCGGCGGCAGCAGGGTCTCGAACGTCACCATGCCGAAGCCCCAGAGGAGCTCCACCGAGACCAGGGCCAGCAGCACCCGGGACCGGCTGGCCAGCCGCGCCGCGCCGCGCATGACGGTGGGCACCTGCACCACCGCGGCCCGCAGTGCGCGCAGGCCGCGGGCCCGCCGCGGCTCGGTCAGCAGGGCCAGGGTGGCCAGCAGCGCGACCACCTGCGTGGCCACCGCCACGGCCACCGGCAGCACCAGCGCGCCCACGGCGGGTACGGGGTCCAGGGCGACCAGGCCGCCCGCCGCCAGCGCACCCCCGGCGATCGCCAGGCCCAGCACGGCGCCGCCGCGGCTGAGCCCCGACTCGTAGCGGGCCGCGCGGTCGGCGTGCAGCACGGCGTCGACGTACCAGGCGTCCAGCGGACCGCTGTCCAGCGCCCGGAACACGCCCTGCAGCACGAACACGGCGGCGAACCAGGCCACGGAGTCCGCGACGGTGAGGATCGCCAGCGAGGCGAGGTTCACCCCGGCGGCGACGAGCAGCACCGGACGCCGGCCGAGGGCGTCGGCGAGGCCGCCGGTCGGCAGCTCCAGCACCATCACCACCACCCCCTGGGCGGCGGCGACCAGGCCGATCTGCGCCAGCGTGAGCCCCCGCGACTGCATCAGCAGCACGGTCACGGGCATGGTCAGCCCCACCGGGAACCACCGCAGGGCCAGCAGCACCAGGTACCGGCGGCGGATCGCCGCCACGGGGAGCCCGCCGCCCGGCCGCGCGCCCGAGCCGGCGCTCGGGGGCGCGGCGCCGTCCGCTCCCGCGCCGGGCCGGCTCACGGCGGCGGCCCCTGCGGGAAGCTGTACACGTAGTACAGGACCGTGCGGGAGTCCTCGGCCGGCGGCAGCCGCCGGTAGCGTTCCAGCACCGCGCCCAGCTCCTCGTTGAGCGCCTTCGCCTGGTGGGCGGTGAGCCGCACCCCGTAGTCGGACCAGTCCACGGCGTCCCGCCACTCCGGCGACCAGTGCGCGCGGGTGGCCAGCCACTCCTCGCCCAGCTCCGCCAGCCGGCGCAGGCCGTAGCCGAGGAGCCAGGCGCTGACCTCCGCCCCGTCGGGGTCGGAGGCGAGGTCGCGCTCGGTCCAGCTGTGGCTG
>DATMJT010000661.1:0-2853 GCA_035553735.1 Pilimelia sp. | reverse complement strand
GCAGCTGACCGGCCAGCGCGCGGTTGGCGGCGACCACCGAGTCGATGTCCGGCGCGTCGAGGAACGCCAGGCCCGGCGGCAGCGCCGGCGCCGCGACGATCTGCAGGGTGTGCGCGTCGGTGCTGGGGCCGGCGGTGCGGGTCAGGCCCGGCAGCAGCTCACCCTGCCGGAACCACGGGGTGTCGTTGGGGTGGCAGACCAGCACCGGCGCGCGGGTGGTCGGACGCAGCACGCCGGCCGCGCTGACCGGCGCCCGGACCAGGCTGTTGACCAGCGTGGACTTGCCCGCGCCGGTGGAGCCGCCGACGACGGCGAGCAGTGGTGCGTCGAGCCGGGCCAGCCGGGGCAGCAGGTAGTCGTCGAGCTGGGCGACGAGCGCGGCGCCGACCTGCCGGGCCTCGTCGGCGGACGGCAGGCGCAGCGGGTACGCCGTCGCGGCGACGACCGTCCGCAGCGCCCGCAGCGCGGCCAGTAGCCCGCCGTCACCCTGCGTGGCGGGCTGCTCCGCGGAGCCGTCCCCGTCGGTGGGCGGCGTGGCCGGAGCTGACCCGGCCGTGGAGTCGACCTGCGGCACCGGAGCCTCCCCGGGCTCGGCGGCGGAAGCGGACGTGGCGTCGCGCGCGGCCGGGGGATCACCGTGCGTCGTCACGGGTAAAGGGTGCCCGATCGCTGCATCACAGACAACAGGAAGCGCGGTAGGCCACGGCCGGTCCACTCCGGGGAGCGTGGCGAGACTTGCGCCGGAACGGCTCAACCCGGGTTGGACGCCGATCGCGCCCGTGGCAGTATTGAGTCTGGTTCACTCAACTATGCGGCCGCCCCGCGGGGCGGTGCCCGGCACCTGGAGGAATGACAGCCATGGCACGAGCGGTCGGCATCGACCTCGGAACGACGAACTCTTGTGTCAGCGTTCTCGAGGGTGGCGAGCCCACGGTCATCGCCAACGCGGAGGGCTCGCGGACCACGCCGTCGATCGTCGCGTTCGCCCGCAACGGCGAGGTGCTCGTCGGCGAGGTCGCCAAGCGCCAGGCGGTGACCAACCCCGACCGGACCATCCGGTCGGTCAAGCGCGAGATGGGCACGAGCTGGTCCATCGACATCGACGGCAAGAAGTACACCCCGCAGGAGATCTCCGCGCGGGTGCTGATGAAGCTCAAGCGCGACGCCGAGTCCTACCTGGGCGAGTCGATCACCGATGCGGTGATCACCGTGCCGGCCTACTTCAACGACGCCCAGCGGCAGGCCACCAAGGAGGCCGGTGAGATCGCCGGGTTCAACGTGCTGCGGATCGTCAACGAGCCGACCGCGGCCGCCCTGGCGTACGGGCTGGACAAGGGCTCGAAGGAGCAGACCGTCCTGGTCTTCGACCTGGGCGGCGGCACCTTCGACGTCTCGCTGCTGGAGCTGGGCGAGGGCGTCATCGAGGTGAAGTCCACCAGCGGCGACAACCACCTCGGCGGCGACGACTGGGACGAGCGGATCATCGACCACCTGGTCAAGACCTTCCGCGGCCAGCACGGCATCGACCTGTCGCAGGACAAGATGGCCATGCAGCGCCTCAAGGAGGCCGCCGAGAAGGCCAAGATCGAGCTGTCCGCGGCGACCACCACGAGCATCAACCTGCCCTACATCACGGCGGGGTCCTCCGGCCCGCTGCACCTGGACGCCAGCCTCAGCCGGGCCGAGTTCCAGCGGATGACCCAGGACCTGCTGGACCGCTGCAAGGGCCCGTTCGAGCAGGCCATCAAGGACGCCGGGGCCAAGCTCTCGGACATCGACCACGTGATCCTGGTCGGCGGCTCGACCCGGATGCCCGCGGTCGCCGAGCTGGTCAAGCAGCTCACCGGCCGGGAGCCGAACAAGGGCGTCAACCCGGACGAGGTGGTGGCCGTCGGGGCCGCGCTGCAGGCCGGCGTGCTCAAGGGCGAGGTCAAGGACGTCCTGCTGCTCGACGTGACCCCGCTCTCGCTCGGCATCGAGACCAAGGGCGGCATCATGCACAAGCTGGTCGAGCGCAACACCACGATCCCGACCAAGCGGTCGGAGGTCTACACCACCGCGGACGACAACCAGCCCTCGGTGCTCATCCAGGTCTACCAGGGCGAGCGCGAGATGGCCGCGTACAACAAGAAGCTCGGCACCTTCGAGCTGACCGGCATCCCGCCGGCACCGCGCGGGGTTCCGCAGATCGAGGTCACCTTCGACATCGACGCCAACGGCATCGTGCACGTCAACGCCAAGGACCTGGGCACGGGCAAGGAGCAGTCGATGACCATCACCGGCGGCTCGGCGCTGCCCAAGGACGACATCGAGCGCATGATGCGCGACGCGCAGGAGCACGCCGAGGAGGACAAGCGCCGGCGCGAGGAGGCCGAGACCCGCAACCTGGCCGAGCAGCTCCAGTGGCAGACCGAGAAGTTCCTGGCGGAGAGCGGCGACAAGCTGCCCGCGGAGGCCAAGGACGGCATCAACGAGGCGCTCGGCGAGCTGCGCAGCGCGCTGGGCGGCACCGATCTGGAGAAGATCAAGTCGGCGCACGAGAAGCTCGCGCAGGCGTCGCAGCAGGCCGGCTCGCTGCTCTACCAGCAGGCCGCGGCCGCCGGGGAGGGCCAGGCCGGTCCGGGTGCCGGTCCGGGTGCCGGTCCGGGCGCCGGTCCGGGCGCCGGTCCGGGCTCGGGTCCCGCTGGTGCGACCCCGGGCGCCGACGACGTGGTGGACGCCGAGATCGTGGACGAGGACGGCAAGAAGTGAGCCGCCGGCGGACCGCGGTTGCGGAGGTGGGCCTATGAGCCGGCGTGGCGAGCGAGCCGGGTCCGCGGCGCCGACGCGCGGGCGCGGCGCCGGGTACAGCGA
>DATMJT010000660.1:0-5903 GCA_035553735.1 Pilimelia sp. | reverse complement strand
CGGGCTCGCGGATCAGGTCCCCGAACGCGGTGTCCAGCGCGGTGCCGCCGATCCGCCGCGGCCGGGTGAAGTCGAAGCCGCTGCCGGCCACCTTCGCGGCGCCGATGGGCAGCAGCCGGGAGTCGAGCAGCAGCCTGGTGCGGGCCGGCACGCACAGCAGGAGGTCGTCCACGGCGACGCCGGGCAGCCGCAGGTACGGGTGGGCGGCCAACCCGAACGGACACGGCTCGGTGCCCAGGTTGACCGCCTCGTGGTCGGCGCGCAGCCCGCGGGGCCCCACGGACCAGCGGGTACGCAGCCGCAGCGGCCACGGGTAGCCGGGCTGGGCGGGCAGCTCGACCGCCAGCGTGACGGTGTCGGCACCGCTCTCCTGGCACTCCCACCGCAGCCAGCTCGCCAGCCCGTGGATCGCGTTGTGCCGGGTCGGTTCGGTCAGGGGCAGCTGCCGCGGGATGCCCCCGAACCGGTAGTTGCCGTCGCGGATCCGGTTCGGCCAGGGGGCGAGCACCTTGCCGGCGGAGCCGGGGCACAGCTCGTCGGCCCCGTAGCCGTCCACGATCTCGGCGCCGCCGGCCTCGTAGTGCCGCAGGCCGCCGCCGACCTCGACCAGCACGGCGCGGTGTCCGTGGGCAGCGATGGTCCACTGTGTACCGCTGGGCGGCGGGCAGCTCTGGGGGGCGCTGCTCTCGGGCGCTCGACTCGACGACGCGCTGCTGCGGGGCGCGTCGCCCGCCCGGGGCTCGGCGGTGGCCGCGGCGGTGGCCGCGGCGCCCGGAGGGATGTCCATGCGCAGACCCTAGTGCCGAACGACCACTCCATGACACCACCTGTTCACTCACTGCGCGCCGAGGCGCCCGGTGCGCTCGGCGGCGGGTTGTTTCCGGTCACCGGCCGAAGTCGGGCCCGGCGCCCCGGCCCCGCTGCCGGCGGCCGGCGCTCGACGCCCCCGCCGGGGACCCGGCGCCGGTCACGGAGACAGTCGCTCGACGACCCAGTCCGCGCCCTCCCGGCGGTAGCGCAGCCGGTCGTGCAGCCGGCCGGGACGCCCCTGCCAGAACTCGACGGTGTCCGGCGCCACCCGCAGGCCGCCCCAGTGTGGCGGCATCGGCACCGGTCGACCCGCCGGAAACCGGGCCGCCACCTCGGCGAAGGCGGCGTCCAGCGCCACCCGGTCCGCAATCACCGCCGACTGCCGGCTGCTCCACGCCCCGAGCTGCGACGCACGCGGCCGGGTGGCGAAGTAGGCGCGGGCCTCGTCCTCGTCCACCCGGTGCACCCCGCCGCAGACGACCACCTGACGCTGCATCGGGAACCAGGGGAAGACCAGGCTGGCGTACGGGTTGGCGCCCACCTCGGCGCCCTTGCGCGAGTGCAGGTTGGTGTAGAAGGTGAAGCCGTCCTCGTCGTACCCCTTGAGCAGCACGGTCCGGGCGCTGGGGCGCCCGTCGGCGGCCGCGGTCGCGACGATCATCGCGTTGGGCTCCGGGAGGCCGGCGGCCACGGCGTCGGCGAACCACGCGGCGAACTGGTCCGCCCAGCGGGCGGCCAGGTCGGCGCGGCGCAGTTCGCCGCGGGGGACGTACTCGCGGCGCATATCGGCAGGATCCGGTGGGTTCGCCAGCACGCCCTCATCGTGGCGCATCCCCGGCGCCGGCAGGTGCCCGACCGCGGCCCCGGCGCCGCCGTCGCGGAGGCGGCCTCCCCACCGGCGTGGCCCCGGCGCGTGCCGGGGCCGCCGGCGGTACCGCGGTGCCGGTGCTCCGGCCGGATGGCCGGCGACGGCGGGGCCGCCGGGCGGTACCGCCCGGCGGCCCCGCCGGGCACGGTGCGAGGATGGAGTACGGCAGCGCCGCCAACTCCGCCGCAGACCTGCCCACCGGAAGGACAGCCGATCACCGTGGCTGACGCACCGCACATCGTGATCCCCGACGACCTCAAGCCCGCCGACGGCCGCTTCGGCTGCGGGCCGTCCAAGGTGCGCCCGGCCGCCGTCGAGGCGCTCGCCGGGGTCGCCGGCACCCTGCTCGGCACCTCGCACCGGCAGCGGACCGTCAAGGACCAGGTGGCCCGGCTGCGCCGCGGCGTGGCCAGCCTGCTCGGCGCGCCGGACGGTTACGAGGTGGTGCTCGGCAACGGCGGCACCACCGCGTTCTGGGAGGTGGCGACGTTCGGCCTGATCCGCGACCGGGCCCAGTTCGCCTCGTTCGGCGAGTTCGGCGCCAAGTTCGCGGCGAGCGTCAGGGCGGCGCCGTTCCTCGGCGAGCCGACCGTGCGCCGGGCGGAGCCGGGCTCGGCTCCGGCCCTGGTGGCCGAGGACGGGGTGGACGCGTACGCCACGCCGCAGAACGAGACCTCCACCGGCGTGGCCGTGCCGGTGCGCCGGGTGGCCGACGCGGCCCCGGACGCGCTGATGCTGCACGACGCCACCTCGGCGGCCGGCGGGCTGGACGTCGACCTGACCCAGACCGACGTGTACTACTTCGCCCCGCAGAAGGCTTTCGGCTCCGACGGCGGGCTGTGGCTGGCGGTGCTCTCCCCGGCGGCCGTGGCGCGGGCGCAGGAGATCAAGCAGTCCGGCCGGTACATCCCCGCGTTCCTCGACCTGGTCACCGCGATCGAGAACTCGCGGCTGGAGCAGACCTACAACACCCCGGCGCTGGCCACCATCTTCATGGCCGCCGAGCAGACCGACTGGCTGCTGGCGCAGGGCGGGCTGAGCTGGGCGGCCAAGCGCACCGCCGAGAGCGCCGGGATCCTCTACGGCTGGGCCGACCGCTCCGAGGTGGCCAGCCCGTTCGTGACCGACCCGGCCCTGCGCTCGACGGTCGTCGCGACGATCGACTTCGTCGACGGGGTGGACGCCGCGGCGGTCGCCAAGGTGCTGCGCGCCAACGGCGTCGTGGACACGGAGCCGTACCGCAAGCTGGGCCGCAACCAGCTGCGCATCGCCCTGTTCCCGGCCATCGAACCGGCCGACGTGGAGGCGCTCACCGCCGCCATCGACTACGTCGTCGCCCGGCTGTAGCGCACCGGCACGGACGCGGAGTTCCGCCGCGCCGCCCGGCCGGGCGGCGCGGCGGAACTCCGGCGTGGCCTCCCCCCATCGGGGGATGGATGGCGTACGGTGGCCTTCGGGACTTCGCAGCATGGGACGCTGCGGGGCGGTGGCCAGCGAGCGGGACGGAGGCACGCGATGCGGCCGGTACGCTTCGTCGCCCTCTCCGAGGACGGTCAGGCCCTCGTGCTCGCCGACGAGGTCGGCCGCCTGTTGGCCCTGCCCATCGACGAGCGGGTCTCCGCGGCGCTGCACAGCGAGGCCGGCAGCCCGGTGACCACCCTGACCGTGGCGCTGCCCGGCGCCGAGCCGGCGCCGTCGCTGTCGCCCCGCGACATCCAGGCCCGGATCCGCGCCGGCGAGTCCGCCGACGAGGTGGCCCGCATCGCGGGCGTGCCGGTCGACCGGGTGCTGCGCTACGCCGGCCCGGTGCTGCAGGAGCGGGCGATGCTCGCCCAGCACGCCCGGCGCACCAGGCTGCGCAACTCGGAGAAGGGCTCGGCCCTGGCCGAGGTCGTGGACGGCCGGCTGGCCCAGCACGGCATCGACGCCGAGAAGATCTCCTGGGACGCGTACCGCCGCGACGACGGCACCTGGCGGATCGTGGCCACCTGGCCGTCCGGCAAGGCCACCGCCACCGCGGTGTGGGAGCTGGACAAGACCCGGCAGATGGTCACGCCGTACGACGACATGGCGCAGTACCTGTGCACCGAACGCCCCGCGCCGCTGCTGGGCCAGGACCCGCCGGCCGAGCGCACCGGCCACGGCCTGCCCGGCCCCTCCCGCGGCGAGCCGACCCGCGGCCACGGCCTGCCGGGCGGGGCGGACAAGGCTCGCGGCACCCGGGATCCGATCCGCTCCGGCCGCGACGCGCTGCTGGCCTCGCTGGACCGGCCGCTCGGCGGCGGCCGCGGGCTGGAGTCGGGCGGCGGTGTGGAGCCCGGCCGCGGTCGGCCGGCGGCCGTGGCCGGCGGGGCGGCCGCGCTGCTCGGCGGGGGGCCCGGGTCGGCGTTCGAGGACGACACCGACGCCCCGAAGGAGGTGCCCGCCGTGCCGTCGCTCGCCGTGCTGCGGCCCCGGCGCACCGGCGCGGCGCCGGGCGGCCCGGAGGCGACCGACCCGGCCGCCAAGCCCCGCAAGCGCCTGCCGAGCTGGGACGACGTCCTCTTCGGCGGGGGGCCGGCGGCGCGCGAGTCGTCCTAGCCCCGCCCGCGGGCCGGCTCCGCCGGGGCGCGGGTCGCCACGGCACGGCGGGCCGCGCCCGGCCCCGCCAGGCCGCGACGACGCGGCGACCGTGGCAGGGTGGACGGCATGGAGTACACCAACCTGGGGCGCACCGGCCTGTCGGTGAGCCGCCTGTGCCTGGGCACCATGAACTTCGGGCCGCAGACCACCGAACCCGACAGCCACGCGATCATGGACCGCGCGCTGGAGCACGGCATCAATTTCTTCGACACCGCCAACGTCTACGGCTGGAAGCTGGGCGAGGGCGTCACGGAGCACATCATCGGCCGGTGGCTCGCCCAGGGCGGCGGCCGGCGGGAGAAGGTCGTGCTGGCCACCAAGGCGTACGGCAGGATGGGTGACTGGCCCAACGACGAGGGCCTGTCGGCCCGGCATCTCGTCCGGGCCTGCGAGGACTCGCTGCGCCGGCTACAGACGGACTGCATCGACCTCTACCAGATGCACCACATCTCCCGCTCCACCCCGTGGGAGGAGATCTGGCAGGCGATGGAGACCCTGGTCGCCCAGGGCAAGGTGATCTACGTCGGCTCCTCCAACTTCGCCGGATGGCACCTGGCCCAGGCGCAGGAGTCGGCGAACCGTCGCAACTTCCTCGGCCTGGTCTCGGAGCAGTGCATCTACAACCTGCTCACCCGTCACGTCGAGTTGGAGGTGATCCCGGCCGCGCAGCGGTACGGCATCGGGATCATCCCCTGGTCGCCGCTGCACGGCGGGCTGCTCAGCGGCGCGATCCGCAAGCTCGCCGAGGGCGGCGGGGCCCGGGCCGGCACGGGCCGGTCCGCGGACGCGCTGGCCGAGCACCGGGCGACGATCGAGGCGTACGAGAAGCTCTGCGCCGACCTGGGCGAGGATCCGGCCGACGTGGCCCTGGCCTGGCTGCTGTCCCGGCCCGGGGTGACGGCGCCGATCATCGGGCCGCGCACCCTGGACCAGCTGGACGCCGCGCTGCGCGCCCTGGAGGTGACGCTGGCCGACGAGGTGCTCGCCCGGCTGGAGGAGCTGTTCCCGCCGGTCGGCAAGGGTGGCCCGGGCCCGGAGGCCTGGGCCTGGTAACGGCCCGGCCCGGTGGTGGGCCGCAGGGCTGGGCGGCGCGAGCCCGGGGCCCGGCAGTGCGGTGACCTGGCGGCGGGCGGCGGCTAGCCTGGCGGCATGCGTATCGCCGCCGCCCAGGCCAGGGCGCCCTGGCTGGATCCGACGGCCGGGGTGGCCGCCGTGGTCGACCACCTGGGCCGCGCCGCCGCGGAGGGCGTGAGCTTGGTCGCGTTCCCCGAGACCTTCCTCTCCGGTTACCCGATCTGGTTGTCGGTCACGGGCGGTGCCCGCTTCGACGATCCGGCGCAGAAGGCCGCGTACGCGGCCTATCTGGACGCCGCGGTGACGCTGCACGGCGCGCACCTGACCACGGTGCGCACCGCGGTCGGCGACCTCGGGGTGTTCTGCTACCTGGGCATCACCGAGCGGGTGCGGGGCACCGTCTACTGCACGCTGGTGGCGATCGACCCGGACCGCGGTGTCGTGAGCGCGCACCGCAAGCTGGTGCCCACCTACGAGGAGCGGCTGGTCTGGGGGGCCGGTGACGGACACGGCCTGCGCACCCACGGGG
>DATMJT010000659.1:0-9872 GCA_035553735.1 Pilimelia sp. | reverse complement strand
TCGTTCCACGGCGTGCTCGTCTCGGTGATGGCGTGGTTGGTGACGTAGAGCAGCCCGGCGTGGCGCTCGCGGGAGCGGGCCACCGCGTCGCGCATCTCCGCCACGGTGGGCGTGTCGTGCACCAGGTGCCAGAACATCGCGGCCGGATACCGGTGGACCCAGCTCGGCGGCGCCCAGTCCCGGTACGTCGCGTACGTGTTCTCGAAGAGCACCAGCGCGTCGGCCACCTCGGCGTAGCACTCCTCGGCGTGGGTGCCGGGATTGAGCGCCACGAAGGCGTCGGGCACCGTGCGACGCAGCCCGTCGGCCAGTGCGTGGTACGTGTCGACGTAGACGTCGTCCGCCCCGCAGCTGGAGACCGTCTGGTCGAGGAACACGCCGTCCAGGCCGTACTCGCCGTACAGCGCGAACCAGGTCTCGCTGTCGCGGGCCGCCTGCGCGCGCCAGTCGGCCAGCTCGGTCGAGCCGCCGTTGACCCGGGTGGTGGTGTGCCCGGTGCGGCCGAGGTAGCCCGTGTCGACATAGCCGAGCACCGTGACGCCCTGGTGGTAGAAGCGGCGGATCTGCGCCGCGGTGGCCGGGTCGAACGGGGTGGGCGGCCCGCTGGCCGGGCCGTTGAGCACCACCAGGCCGAGCCGGGGACCGGCCGCCGCCAGATCGTCGAAGATCGGCTTTCCGCGCTGGTCCGGGCCCCAGTAGGCGGGCACCGCGAGCCGCTGGCCGCGGTAGCCGCCGGCGTCGGCCTGGCCCTGGGCCAGCCACACGCCCGTACCCACCACCAGTGCAGAGACGGCCGCGACGGCGACGGCACCGACCGAACGGGGCATCGGACTCCATTCACAGCGGTTGACGCGCGGCGCCGCGGTGCCGCACACCGGACACGGTGGTCCCCGCCGCACGATATCCGGCAGGCGGAGCAGCCGGGGGCACCGCTACCGCTGTGGGCTTGGTCACAGCACGCCGCGCTGCGTGGGTGGCCGGCGACGCCACACCTACGCATTTGCCAGGAAAAACAGACCAAACGCCACTAGCCTCTGCGGCGACGTCCGGCTCCTCGCCGGACCGGACAAGGAGGCTCCGTTGCCCAGACGTTCCCTCACCGCCTCGCTGGTGCTCGCGCTGCTCGGCACCGCGCTGGCCGGCGGACCGGCCCAGGCCGGCGGGCCCGCATCGGCAGGCCCCGACGGCGCGGCGCAGGCGGCGGCCCGCGCCGCGACGCGGCAGGTGGCCGCCGGCCACGCCGTGATCGCCGGGCGGCGGGTCACCGACGCCCGGACCGCACAGCGGCTGATCGAGGCCTACTGGACGCCCGCCCGCATGCGCGCCGCGGTGCCGGTGGACAAGCCGGCCCCCGCCGACCGCACGGCACGGGAGCGGGCCGACCGGCCGGGCCGCGTCGGGCGGGCGCACGCCGCCGCCCAGCCGATCGGGCCCCGCACGACATCGCCGACCCGGCAGGCGGTCAACGCCTCGCCCGGCGTGGGCAAGGTGTTCTTCACCGCCAACGGCAAGAACTACGTCTGCTCCGGCAGCACGGTGAACAACCCCGCCAAGAACCTGGTCTCCACCGCCGGCCACTGCGTGCACGGCGGCAAGGGCGGCACCTGGCACTCCAACTGGGCGTACGTGCCCGGCTACCGCGACGGCAGCGCGCCGTTCGGGGTCTGGGCCGCCAAGGAGTTCACGTCGGTCAAGGGCTGGACCAAGTGGAGCTTCAGCTGGTGGGACTTCGCGTTCGTCACGATGTGGACCAACAACGGGCAGAAGCTGGTGCACCGCACCGGCGGGCACGGAATCAGCTTCAACTACCCGAAGAACATTCCGATCACGTTGCTGGCCTACCCGTCGGCCGCACCGTTCACTGGGCAGGTGCAGATCTACTGCCAGGGCAGCATGTACCCCAAGGGCGTCCAGCAGGTCGGGTTCACCTGCCTGATGACCAAGGGGTCGAGCGGCGGCCCGTTCCTGCGGGCGTACGACAACACGCTGCGGTTCGGCTACGTGAACTCCAACATCGCCCACGGGCCGGATGACAAGAGCTACGGACCATACTTCGACGACGACGTGGCGCACATCTACGCCGTGGCCAAGCACAAGAGCTGAGGTCGCCGACGCGCCGGTGTCGCTCGGTCGCGGGTTCGACCGGCACCGGCGCGCCCAGGCACGGGCCCCCTGCCGCCACCGACGGAGGGCCCGGCGGCGCTCCATATCTGTCATTGGGGACAGCTCCCCCGGAATCGGGTCCCTGGGCGGATCGACAGGTCCGCGACGATGGTGGACCATCTACGGCGATGACTACGGCAGAACCGAACCCCACCGATCCCCCGGCGCGGCCGACCGGCGCGGACGTCGGCCTCCGCGCGGCCGTCCCGGCCCAGGCCCGGCCGGCCGGGACCGCCGGGACGGCCGCGGACGGGTCCACCGCCGGCGAGCACGCGACGGGTCCGGCCGCAGCAGCGCCGGCCGACACCGCGGCGCGGGCCCGGGCCACCGAGGGCCAGCCGGCAGACCCCGCGCAGGACGCGCCGCCGGACGACGCCGCCCGCGCCGTGTCGGGCGACGATGGCGCCGCGGCGGGCACGCCCCCGGACAACGCGGTCGCCGAACCCGGCGGCCCGGTCCGACGGTCGCGCTGGCGCTGGCTGTGGCACGAGTGGACGCTGGCCGTCCTGGGCGGCCTGGCTCTCGCCGTGGTGCTCACATGGCCCACCCTCAAGCACCCCGCCACCACGATCCCCGGCGACCTCGGCGACCCCACCCTGCAGGCATGGCAGGTGGCGTGGGCCGGGCACGCGCTGCTGACCAACCCCCTGGGGCTCTGGCACTCCAACACCTTCTACCCCGAGCTGTACTCGTACGCGTACAGCGACACCCTGCTCGGCTACGCCCCGGCCGGGATGATCGGCTCCGGGGTGGAGGCCGCGATCGTCCGCTACAACGTGCTCTTCGTGCTGCTGCACGCCCTGGCCTTCATCGGGGCGTACGCGCTGGTCCGGCAGCTCGGGTCCGGCCGGCTCGGCGCCGTGGTGGCCGGGGTCGCCTGGGCCTACGCGCCGTGGCGGCTGGCGCACTCGGGACACATGAACATCCTGTCCATCGGTGGCATCGCGCTCAGCCTCGCCATGCTGGCCCGCGGCCACGGCTGGTCCCTGCGCCACGGCTACCGGCCCGAGCGACGCCGACCGGGCTGGGTCGTCGCCGGCTGGCTGGTCGCGGCGTGGCAGATCACCCTGGGATTCGGCATCGGCCTGCCGCTGGTCTACTTCCTCGCCGCCGCCGGCCTGGTCGCCGCGGCCGCGTACGGCATCTCCTGGTGGCGGCGCAGGAGGCGGCCACCGTTCGGCCGGGCCCTGCTCGCCGCGAACCTGGTGGGCGGGGCGGTCTTCGCCGCCACCACGCTGTCGATCGGCGCGGTCTACCTCAAGGTGGTGGAGCTGAACCCGCAGGCCCGACGCGGCCTGGAGTGGACGCAGATGTTCTCGCCCCCGCCGGAGGGGCTGCTCACCGCACCGGACCAGTCCTGGCTGTGGGGCGAGCGGCACGCGGCCGCGCGGGCCGAGATGGTGTGGCCGCCCGAGATGTCGCTGCTGCCCGGCATGACGCTGATCTGGCTGGCCGCGATCGGGCTGCTGTTCTCGGCGTTCCGGCTCCGGCACCGGATCCTGCTCGGGCTCGGCGTGGTCGGCACCGCCCTGCTCGCCCTGGGCAGCAACCTCGGCGAGGACGGCGACCCCGGCTATCTGACGCTCTCCAAGCACCTGCCCGGCTGGGACGCGCTGCGCACCCCCGGCCGCATGATGCTGTGGACCAGCCTGCTGCTGGCCGTGCTCGCCGCCGGGGCGATCACCGCGGCCATGGAGTCGGTCCGCCGGCGGGCCCGGCCCGGGGCGCCCCGGGCGGCACTGCACGCGCTGGCGGCGCTGCCCCTGGTCCTCGTGCTGGCCGAGAGCGTGAACGTCACACCGCACCCCGAGGTGCCCAAGGCGCCGGCAGCCATGCGCGCGGCCGCGGAACCCCTGCTGGTCCTGCCGCTGCCCGAGGGCGACCTGTTCCAGCTGCACGTGATGCTGTGGAGTACGGACGGCTTCCCGCGGGTGCCCAACGGGCTGGCGGGGTTCACCCCGGCCTCGCAGGAGCAGATCCGGGTGACGACGTACGGGTTCCCGGACGCCTCCAGCGTGGCGTACCTGCGGGGGCTGGGAATCCGGTCGGTCGTGGTGTTCCCGGAGCGGCTGGTCGGCACCCCGTGGGCCGAGATCCCCGCGCGCCCGGTCGACGGGCTGGGCATCAGCCGCGCCGAGGTCGACGGCGCCCTCGTCTTCGACCTGAACCCGGCAGCGCCGGGCCCGTAGCGCCCGCGGCCGGCGGGCTGCCGCCCTCCCGCGCGGCCGACCGGGCGCGCGGCTGGCCATGCCCGGAATGTCTCGGCCGCGACGGGGTAATGCCCCCGACACGGACGACGGCCGAGAACCAACCCAGGGGGCGTCATGGCGAACGTGCAGCAGCCCGAGATGCGGCGTACCGAAACCACCAGCCTGACCCAGAGCGACACCAGCGCCGGCGGCGGCCGCGGGGTACCGTCCGGCGGGCGGCGGGAGCACCGCGGGCCGGTGCCGCCCGACCAGGCCTCGCCGTACGGTCCGGCGGACCGGCCGGTGGCCGAGCGGGACGACAGCGACGAGTCCTGAACAGATGGGCACGCCGCAGGACACCGACCAGGGCATCGGCCGCGGCGCCGCGCACGATGCCGAGCACGATCCCACCGGCCGGGCGGGCGGCGACGACCGCACCGGCCGGTCGGGGGCCTGCCCGCCCAGCGGGCAGCTGCGTACCATCGGGCTCGACGAGCTGGCCGCGATCGTGGCCCGCGAGCGACCCGCCGCCGACCTGTATGTGCGGTGGTCGCGCGGCCCGCGGGCGGACGGGGTCACCGGGGTCGAGGGCACGGCGACCAGCCGCGACTCGCTGACCGGGGTGGAGCTGCCGGGGCTGTCGGCCAACTCGCTGCGCGTGGAGCCGTGGTGGGGCGACCGCTCGCTGCGCGTGTGGGTCGCCCGCCGGCTGTACGACTACCGCCACCTGCGCGAGCTGCGCGGGCCCGGGGTGCGGCCCTGGGTTCTGAGCGGCGAGCAGTGCGGCCGCGGACCCGACAACGAGCCCCTGGTCATCTGCCACCGCGCCATCGGCTGGGTCTCGGAGGAGGCCCTCCGGCAGTGTGAGGACATCATCCAGGAGCAGGAGTCCGACGAGTGGGGCCCGCTGCGCCGGGCCGACTGACCAGCGCCGGCCACGGGGGCGGCGTGGGCCACGGGTCCTCGGCCTGGGCCACGGGTCCTCACCGGCGCGGGTCGCGGGCCTCCGCCCGGGTCTCCGGCCGGCGGGTCTGCCGCACAGTCTCAGCCCGGTTGCCGCCACGGGCCTCAGCCCGGTTGCCGGCCGTCGACCTGCCGGCTCTCGACCGTGTCGCCGACGGTCAGTTCCGCGCCGTCGGGCAGTGACAGCGTCTGTCCCCGGGCGATCGGGCGGACCAGGGGGCTGCCCTCGACCGTGCCGACGATGCGCAGGAAGTCCCTCAGCGGTGAGCGGAAGACCCGGTAGTCGTCGTAGTGGATCGGCACGGTCAGCCCGGGGCGGATCAGGTCCACCGTGCGTCGGCCCTGGCGGGCGTCCATGGTGAGCAGCAGGCCGAGCAGCCGGGTGCCGCCGAGGTGGATCAGCATCACGTCGATGCCGGGGAACCGGGCCGGGATCTCGGCGAGCATGCGCCGGTACAGCGTGTCGCCCGTGATGTAGACCCGCAGGAGACGCTCGCCGTCGCGCTCCAGGTCCAGGATGCTGCCCATCACCGGCGGCAGCAGCAGGTCGACCGGCCCGGGGCCGTGCCGGCCCGGGACGGCGGTCACCCGAAGCCGCTGGGCGCCCCGCCGCCACTCGTGACTCTGCCCGGTACGCAGCCCGGCGGCCTCGGTGAACCCCCACCGCCGCAGCCGCCGCTGGGCGTGCGGCGTGCTGACGATGGGCAGGTCCGGCGGCAGGCCCCGGCGGGCGACCCGGTCGAAGTGGTCGCCGTGCAGGTGCGAGAGCACGACGCCGTCCAGCGGGGGCAGGGCCGCGATGGACAGTGCCGGCTCGGTCAGCCGTCGGCTCCACAGCCCGTAGCCGAGGTACGCCCGCTGCCCCGCGTGCAGGAAGTTGGGGTCGGTCAGCACCGTGAAGTCGCCCAGTCGCAGGAGCGTGGTGGCCGTACCGATGAAGGTCACGGAGCTGGTCACGGCGTCGGAAGCGGGCACCGCACCTCCCTGGGGGCGAAGGCGGGAAGGAGCCTCAGTCCGGGGGCTCCTGACGGGCCTGGGAGGCGGCCATCGGCGTCGAGGCGCGCTCCGGCGCGCTCTCCACGCCCGACTGGCCGCCGTCCGGGGCCACGCTGCCGTCGAAGTTGTAGACCGGCAGGTCGGTGCCCTGGTACTCGCGGACCTGGGTGGTGCGGATGTAGCGGTGGATCAGGCCGTCACCGGTCAGCTCCAGCAGCGGCGCGGACCCCGCCGACGCCACCTCGCCGTCGTGCGGCCCGCCCACCAGGATGCCCTGTGTCTCGTCGCTCATGAGCAGCGGTCTACCCGCACCGGGCCGATTCATGCCCACGGTTTCCGGCTCGGGCGACCGGCCCGGCGGCGCCGGTGCCGGCGCCACCGCGGCGGGGCACGGCACGCGCGGCACCCCCGCACGCGGGCCGCGGCGGCGCCGCAATCCCTGGCGGTGGGACGTATCAACGGCGGCCGCGGGGGTATGCCGGGCGGGAAGGGCGACACGCGGGCACCGGGGAGGAGACGACGGTGGGCAATCCGACGAGACACACCGCATGGCCGGCGCCGTACCGGCAGGGCTGGGACCCGTTCAGCGAGCTGGCCGCCCTGCGCACGGAGCTGGCCCGAATGCTCGGCGGCGCTGCCGGGCGGGGGCTGGGCAGCTGGTTCGGCGACCTCGATGTGGACGAGAGCGAGCAGGGCTGGACGGTGACCGCCCGCCTGCCCGGCGTGGCGCCCGACGAGGTGGTCATCGAGGTCGAGGAGCGGGACCTGTGCATCCGCGCCAAGACCGAGCAGGGGGAGGACCGGAGTGAGGCGGGCGAGGGCTCGGCCGGGTCCGCCCCGGCATCCCGCGCGGCCTTCGACTACCGGGTCACCCTGCCCGGCGACGTGGACCCCGACCGGATCGACGCCACCATGGACCACGGCCTGCTCACCATCCAGCTGCCGCGCGCGGCGCGGGCGCAGCGGCGCCAGATCGCCGTGGGCCGGGGCGCCGGAACCGAACGGACCGGCGGCGCGGAGCCGGGCGCGACGCGCGCTGAGCGGACCGAGGCGGGCGCGCCCGACGCCGGGACCGGCCCGTCGACCGGTTCCGGCGGCTGAGGGCCCCGTAGCCGGTCGGGCCCCCGGCCCCGGGGGCCTCACGCAGGAGAGGAGCACGTGATGAGCTACACCGTGACCAGGGACTTCTCGGCACCCCCGGAAGTTGTCTTCGGTACGGCCACCGACCCTGACCGCTGGGGCCGCTGGCTGCCGTCGGGCGTCACGCTGCAGCGCGACGGCTCCGACGGGCTCCGGGTGCAGCTGCCGCAGGGTTCCCAGACCGTGCGGTGGCAGGTGGCCCCGGACGAACTGCGGGTGGTCGCCCGTGCCGAGGGGCAGCCCTGGTCGGGAACCCTGGAGGTGGTGCCGGGCGCCGCCGGTGGCAGCACCGCGAGGCTGGCGATCGACGGCGACTCGGGCCGCCTGCGACCCGCCGCTGAGCAGGCACTCGCCCGGCTGGAGGACGAGGTGGCGGACAACTTCAACGCCGGCTGACGCGACCGGCGCCGGCTGGAGCGCCGGCGGTCGGTGCGCCACCCGGCGGGCCGGGCGTCCCACGCGGTGGCCCGCGCGGTGGCCCGCCGCGGCTGCCGTGGTCCACGACGGCCGGGCGGCGCGGCCGCCGTTCAGGGGGCGGACACGTCGGTCAGCACGACGCCGCTGCGCGGGCGGGTGGGGATCCGGTGCAGCGGGATCGCCAGGTCCTGCGGCGGCAGCCGGTACGACAGCGCCGCCAGCCGTTGGCTGAGCGCCGCCAGCAGCCCCACGGTGGCGGACTCCCCCGGGCACCGGTGTCCGGCGGCGGGATCGCCCCCACCCTGCGGGATCAGGGTGAACGGGTCGATCTCGCGGCCGAGGAACCGCTCCGGGGCGAACGTGTACGGCTCCGCCCACAGGCGGGCGTCGTGGTTCTGGCCGTACACGTCGAGCAGCACCAGGGCGTCGGCCGGGATCGGCGTGCCCTGCCAGCGGAGATCGCGCACCGCCCGGCCGCCGACGAAGGGGGCGAACGGGTAGAACCGGCGGACCTCGTGGGTGAACGCCCGGGCGAACGCGGGGTCGCCGGCGGCCAGTCGTGCCCGGTGCGCCGGCCACCGGTGCAGCGCGTGCGCGGCGAAGGACACGAACCAGCACACCGCGGTCGTGGGGCGCAGGACGTTGAGCAGCTCCACGGCCGCCGCGCGGGCGGACAGCGGGCGGCCCTCGGCGTCGACGTGGCGGGCCACGGTGTCCAGCACGCTGCCGGGCGGGGCCGTCGCCGCGCCGTCGCGGAGCCGCGTGACGAGCGCGCCGAGCCAGGCCTCGCGGCGCCGCCGCGCCCGGCGCGCCCGCCAGTGCGCGAGGCTGGGCGTGGCGAACCCGTCCACCATGGCGACCAGGTCGGCGGCCAGCGAGGCCACCGCGTCCTGGTACGCCGCCACCGGTGACCCGGCGGCGGCGGCGACGGGGTCGGCGGCGGCGGCCGTGGGGGCCGCGCCGGAGCCGGGCGCCACACCGGCCCACCGGCACACCGCCCCGGCCAGCACCCGGCTCGCCTCGTCGAAGAGCACGACGTGCCGACCGGCCCAGGCGCCGACGGCCCGGTCCCAGGCGGCGGTCACCTCGTCGGTCAGGCCGCGCACCGCCTCGGGGGTACCGAGCCCAACGAAGATCGATTTGCGCCGCCGGTGCACCGGGCCGTCGAGGGTGTGTACCGCGCCGCGGCCGAACAGGGTGCGCTGCACCGGGCCCGGCACGGCACCGGCCCGCCGGACGTGCCGCTCGTCGTAGAAGAACCGCGCCGCGTCCGGGCCGCACAGGGCGACCGCGGGCTGGCCCGCCAGCCGCAGCGGCACCGCGTCACGGCCGGTGCGCCGCCGCTGGTTGGGCAGCCAGCCGTACCCCTCGAGGAGCAGGGGCAGGGTGCTGTCGACGGCGGATGCGCGCATGTCGACCGAGTGCCCCCCGGCCGGCGGACGAAACCGCGACGCCCCGCGCCCGCGGTCCGCCGGCGCCACCGGCTCGACGTACGGTCGCCGCGGTAGCTGGGCGCCGTCCGGTCCGGCCGGGCGCACGCGCGTGTGGGGCCGCCGGCAGCCTGGCTGCCGGCGGCCCCACGACCCCAACCCCTTGGAGTCCGCTGTCCGCCGCCGGGTGCCGGCGGTGCTCGGGATCTGCCGCCCCGCCCCCATTCCAGGCCCGGTCCACCGCGCGCGACAGGGCCGAACGGCCTGGTCCGGCCGGTACCTGCCGCCCCTTCCGGCGCCCGCGGCGCCGCGGGGCCCGGGCCCTGCGGCCGCCGTGCCGGCCGCCTGTCGGGCTTGGAGCCTGGCCGGACCCGGCTTCGGCGGCGGCCCCCACTCAGGGAAAGATGCCGGAATGGCCATGATTGATGTCCATTGAGTGACTATCCCCGCGGCCGGCTGCCTGGTAGGAGGTAGGAACCCGGAACTCACGGAGGCGAGATGTCAACGGGGACCATCGCGACGATCCCTGAAGCAGTCGCGATGGTCCCCGTTGACATCTCGCCTCCGTGAGTTC
>DATMJT010000658.1:0-3127 GCA_035553735.1 Pilimelia sp. | reverse complement strand
GGGCAGCGCGGCCGCAGGCCGGGGTCATGGTCGGGCGAAACCGGGACGGCGGAGTCGGTCGGGGCGAGGCGGTCGACCTTTACGGTGATCACCCGGCGGTCGCGTTGGCTGACCTGGCCGCCGAGATCGGCACCGAGGTGCGGCTGCTGCGGGCCATCGACGCCGAACTCGCCGCGCACGCAGCCGAGCGGGAAATCTGCTACCGGTGGGTCGACCCTATGCAGCTAGCCCGCAGCCTGCCCGGCCTGGCCGAGGTCGGCGGACCGGCTATGACCGCGGTCATCGGTAACGCCGCCCGGTTCCCGACCGCAGCGCACTTCAAGTCCTACCTCGGGCTGGCGCCGCGAGCCTCGGAAACAGGACACACCGACCGCAAGGGCCAGCCGATGTCCAAGGCCGGCTCCCGGCTAGCCCGGGTCACCCTGATCCGGGCCGCGGACTGGGCCCGCAAGCAGGACCCCCAACTCGCCCGGGTCTACCACCAGCAGATGGTCGAACGCGGCGCCGAACACCTCAAGGCCAGCTGTGTGGTCGCGGCCCGACTCGCTGAACGGCTGTGGACCGTGATGCGCCGCCGCATGCCGTACGTGATCTGTGACGTCCACGGCACCCCGGTCACCCCACAACAGGCTAAGCAGATCATCGCCGCGCAGTGGACCGTGACCGAGGAGATCCGCCGCCGCCGGCGCAGCAGCAAGAAGCGGGCGGGGAAGGCCCCTCACCAAGTCCTCACCGGACATGATCAAAAAGACGCTCGAAGCGTACGAACGAGGCGACCTTCCCCACCCGAATCCTCCGCGACACCGTCACGGACCGTCAAGCAACTCGCACTCTTGACAACCAATCCTCGATAGGGAATCAGAGGTAGAGGTCGACGCCGCGGTCCTCGGCGAGGCGCTCCATCGCCATCCTGATCGGCAGCTCGGTGCCGCGCACGGCCTGCAACAGGTCGGCCTGTGCGTTCGCCTGCGCCTTGAGCGCCTGAGGGTCGGGGGCCTGACCGGCCTTGGCCACCAGGGCCAGGGCCGGGACGGTGCCGGAACCGATGGGGCTGAGGGACACGGTGACCGCCTTCGGTAGGGCCGCCCGCCGGCTGCGGCGGTTGTCTCTTACCCGATCGGCCGGCGGCCGGGCGTCCTGAGGGGAACAGCACCCGCGGTTCTGGGCGCAGCCGGGGGCCCGCGGCTGCCGCGGTGGCGTCAGGCCAGCCGGCCGACGGCGTACCGGACGATCAGGACGACGGCGACCGCGACGACGTCCGTGGTGATCACCGCGGGTCCCCGGCCGTCCCGCGGTGATCGCCCTCCCCCGGCCGGTCGGCGCCCGGGGTCGGCTGGTCGCGGTCCGTGGGCCGTCGGTCGGCGAGCCAGTGCAGCGCCTGGGCGCCGTCGGCGAACACCGGGAAGAGGTGTCCCATGCGCAGCGTGCGCAGGGTGGTTCGGATGAGGTCCGACGGGCAGACCAGGCACAGCTCGCCGCCCCGCCCGCGGGCCGCCGCCCGCGCCCGGGTGAGCTGGGCCAGCCCGGCGGCGTCCAGCAGCCGGACGCCGCTCAGGTCCAGCACGACGTTGCGGTGCCGGTGGAGCGCCTCGTCCAGGGCGCCGCGCAGCTCGCCGACGGACAGCAGGTCCAGCTGGCCGCGCAGACCCAACACGCAGGCCACCGGGTGCTCGACGAGTGCCGCGCCGTCCCAGGTGCGCCCGGGCGGTGCGCCTGCCGGGGCGGCGGGCTCCGCGGTCGTCGGCGGCGGGGCGGCCCAGCACTGTGCGCAGTGGTGCGGTCCGATGGCCAGCGGCGAGCCGGCCCAGCCGGCGCGGGCCACCACGGCCCAGACCACCGGCCACTGCCCGGCCGTGGCCTCGATGTCGGTGACCGTCTGCCCGCAGGAGTCGCACACCAGCGACAGCGTGTCGGCGTCGGCGCCGGGGACGAGGGTCACGTGGCGGCCTCCAGCAGGGGCTCGACCGGTGCGGTCAGCGCGGTCAGCAGCTCGGCCGCCCAGCGGGCCGCGTCACGCCGGTGTACCGCCGCCTGCATGCTCCGCAGCCGCGCCGCCCGGTCGGCGGGGTCGGACCGCAGGGCGGTGAGCACCGTCTCCCGCAGCGCCTCGCCGTCGTGCGGATTCACCCGGTAGGCCCCGGGCAGGTCCGCCTCGGCTCCGGTCAGGCTGCTGCGCACGACGGCGCCGTCGCCGCCGGTGCGCGCGGCCGCGTACTCCTTGCCGACCAGGCACGGATCCTCGCTCAGTCCGGTGACGGTCAGCACGTCGGCGGCGAGGTACAGGGCCACCCGCTCGGCGAGGTCGTGGTGTTGGTGCAGGTAGTGCACGACGGCGCCGCCCATACGGGCGTGGTCGCCGTTGATCCGTCCGACGTGGTGCTCGATGCGGCCGCGCAGCGCCTGCCGGGCACTGGTCGTCGGCGTCGGGTCCGGCAGCACCACCTGCACGATGGCGGTGCGCTCGGCGTCCAGCCCACCGGCGCGCAGCAGGTCCTCGTAGGCGGTCAGGCGCTGCTCGATGCCCTGGCTGGCGTCGAGGTGGTCGATGCCGAGCAGCACGGTGTGCGGATCGCCCAGCCGCCGGCGCAGCTGGCGGGCGCGGGCGCGGACCGAGGGCAGTCCCGCCAACCGGGCCACCTCGGCGGCGTCCACCCCGACCGTGCGGGAGCTGACCGTGACCGGTCGCTCGCCGACCCGCAGCACCCCGTTGTCGTGACCGAGACCGAGCAGGTCGTGGCACAGCCGCAGCATGTTGTGGGCCGCCTGCGGTCCCGGGAACCCGACGAGGTCGGCGCCGAGCAGCCCGGTGAGGATCTCGGAGCGGGTGGGCAGCCGGGCGAAGATCTCCGGCGGCGGGAACGGCGTGGGCAGGAAGAAGCCGATCCGCAGGTCGGGTCGCAGCTTGCGCAGGAAGCCGGGCACCAGCTGGAGGCGGTGGCCGTGGACGAGCACCCTGGCCGCGGGGCCGGCGGCCGCGGCCGCGGCCGCGGCGAACCGCCGGTTGACCCGGTGGTACGCCTGCCGCCAGGCTCGCTGGAACACCGGTCGGTCGTGGACGCCGTGGTAGAGCGGCCACAGGGTCGAGTCGCTGTACCCCCGGCGGTGCGCGTCGGCGTCTGGGTGGGAT
>DATMJT010000657.1:0-7392 GCA_035553735.1 Pilimelia sp. | reverse complement strand
GCCCCCGGGCGCGGCCGCGGCGCTGGACGCCTACCTGGCGCAGCGGGCCGCGGCGCAGGGCGTGCCGGTGCCGGCGCTGGCCGGGCCGCTGCTGGTCACCGCCACGGGCCGGCGGCTGGACCGGCACGCGGTGTTCCGGCTGGTCCGCCGCCTGGCCCGCGACGCCGGGCTGCCCGCCTGGCAGCGGCTGTCACCGCACTCGCTGCGGCACGCGTTCGCCACCACCGCCCGCGCCGAGGGCGTGGCGCTGGAGGACGTGCAGGACGCGATGGGTCACGCCGACCCGCGTACCACCCGCCGCTACGACCGGGACCGGCACAACCTGGACCGCGACCCCGGGTATGCGATCTGGGCGGCGCGCTCCCGCCGCGGCCCCGCCGGCTGAACCGGCCCCTGCCGGGCAGAACCGACCCCGACCGCGGGCTTGCGGCCGCCGCCCCTCCCGGACCGCCGCGTCGGTCACCGACCGTCACTGAGGGTTGCCTGCGTGATGCGGGTCGCGGCCGACGGGGCGGCGCCGCGGCACCCCGGTCCGATAGAACAGGGAGAGCAGCGGCACGGGGAAGGTGCGCATGGGCGTTGAGCTGATCTACGAGACGCGTGCCGTGACGACCGACGACGAGGCGGGCCTGGCCACCGGCTGGCTGCCCGGCCGGCTCTCGCCGCAGGGCCGGGCGCTGGCCGAGCACCTGGGGCGGCGGCGCCGCGACGACGACCTGGCGGCGGTGTTCGTCTCCGACCTGTACCGGGCGGTGGAGACCGCGCAGATCGCGTTCCGGGGCAGCGCGGTGCCGGTGTTCCCCGACGCCCGGCTGCGCGAGTGCAACTACGGCGCGCTCAACGGCGCGCCGACGGCCTGCCTGGCGCCGCGACGCCTGGACCACCTGGACGAGCCGTTTCCCGGCGGCGAGAGCTACCGGCAGGTGGTCACCCGCACCCTGGCGTTCCTGCACGACCTGACCCGCGGCCTCAACGGCCGCCGGGTGCTGGTCATCGCGCACAGCGCCAACCGCTGGGCGCTGGAGCACCTGCTGCACGGGCGCGCCCTGGCCGAGCTGGTCACGGCCCCGTTCGACTGGCGGGAGGGCTGGCTGTTCCGGGTGCCGGCGGGCTTGGCCGAGCGCCGGTCATGCCGGTGAGCCGGCAAACCCCGCGACCGTTACGCTCACCGGCATGACCGGCGTTCGGGTCGGCTCGCCCGCTGCTCCACCGACACGCAGCGACCCTGCGCAGACCGACCCGCCGGCGCGCCTGGTCAAGCGGCACGCCGGCGGGGGAGCACACCGTGGCCGAGCTGGTCGAGGTGTCCCGCCGACGGCGTACCGGGCCCGCCGAGCGCGCCGCAGCGGCGCAGCCGCGCCGTGAGCCCGGCGGCGGCGCGCCGACGGTGCGCACCGGCCCACGCCGAACGACAATCCCCCGCATCGCTCGGATGAAAGGCACACCATGACGGCGGTATCAGATCAGCCACCGGCTGCTGCGGGGGCGACGGTTGCCGGGCACGCGGCGCAGGAGGACCTGCGGGCGTTGTTCGGGCATTCCATCGCCGTGTTCGCCTCCCTGGCCGGGCCGGCGCACGTGGTGGAGGCGGCGAACCCGGCGTTCTTCGCCGCGATCGGCGAGGACCGGGCCCGTACCGGGGTTCCGCTCGCCACGCTGCTGCCCGAGCTGGCCGGTCAGGGCTTCCTCGACCTGCTCGACCAGGTCTACCGCACCGGCGAGCCCTACACCGGCCGGGACGCCCGTGTCGTGCTGGGCACCGGAGCGCAGGCGCGGGAGGCGTTCTTCGACTTCACCTACGAGCCGCGCCGCGACGCCGACGGCACCGTGATCGGGATCCGGGTGATCGGCGTGGAGATCACCCAGGTCAAGCACGCCCAACGGCTGATGGCCGAACACCGCGCCCTACTGGAACAGATCGCCCGTCAGGCGCCCCTGAGCGAGGTGCTCGACGGGATGGCCCGCTGCATCGAGAACGTCGCCTCCGAGGAGGTGCTGGTCTCGGTCCTGCTCGCCGACCCGGACGGCGCCCACCTGCGTCACGGTGCCGCGCCGAGCCTGCCCGACTTCTACAACCAGGCCATCGACGGCATCGCCACCGGCGAGGGTGTCGGCTCCTGCGGCACGGCCGCCCACCGGCGCGAACCGGTCATCGTCACCGACATCGCCACCGACCCGTTCTGGGCCGACTTCCGTCACCTGGCCGAGCCGGCCGGGCTGGCCGCCTGCTGGTCGATGCCGATCCTGGCCCGCGACGGCAGCCTGCTGGGCACGTTCGCCATGTACCACCGCACCCCCCGCGCCCCGCAGGACGCCGACCTCGCCCTGGCCCGGGTCTTCACCGACACCGCCGCGCTGGCGATCGAGCGTCACCACATCGAACAGGCGAAACTCGCCGCCGAGGCAAGCGCCCAGTCCGCCCTGGAGGAACTGGCCAAGGCGGTACGCGCCGAGCGGCACCTACGCGCCGAGGCCGAGGCGCGCGCCGCCGCCGCGGCGGACCTGGCCGCCCGGATGCGCGTCGCCGCCGCCGCGCAGGCCACCACCCCACGCCCGGAGCACTGCCAGCTCGGCGGCACCGGCGGGTGCGCCGCACCGGCCGAGATCAAGGTCGCCGATTCGTGGGGCGACTCGGCCTGGGGCTGCCCCACCCACGTCGAGGAGGCCATCCTCAACGTCCGGTCGGTGTTCATCGCCAGCGAGGAACTCGGCGGCCTGGCCGCCTACCTCAACCGCTGACCGCGACCGGACCGCCCCGCGCCGACGGCACACCGCCGGCCGGCGCACACCTGCCGCCGCGTCGCTGCGGCGGGCCCCTTTCAGCAGCAGGCCCGCCGCAGCGACGGCGGCAGGTACAGGCCCAGGGCGGCGGCGCGCAGCACCGCCGCGTCGCGGCTGAGCGCGCCCAACTTGGCCCGGACGGTGTCCAGCGCGGCGACCACCGCGTGCCCGGGCAGCCGCGCGGCGGCGGCGACCCGCCGCCGGTCCCAGCCGGCCAGCAGCGCGCCGAGCAGGCTCAACTCCCGGTGCGTCAGACCGTGCACCCCCCCGGCCGGGGACAGCATCACGACACCGCGCAGGTGACCCGGCGGCAGGAAGGGGCACGCCAGCACGGTCACCTTGCGGTAGCGGCCGCCGTCGGGTGCCCCGCGGTCCGGGCACAGGAACGCGGTCCGCACGGCCCCGGACGCCAGGCACCGCAGCGCCTCCTGCGTCGCGGGGGAGCGGGCCACCAGCAGCCGGTGATCCGGCAGGCCCGGCAGGGCCGCGACGCCCCCGGCGCCGGTGAGCACCACCCCGGCCACCGCGTCGCCCACCAGCGAGGCCAGCGCCGCCACCGAACGCATCGGGTCCACCGCGTGGGCCAGCAGCGGCGCCATCGCGGCGAGCCGGTCGCAGGTGGCGTCGCTGGGCGCCACCGGGTCCTGCGTGTGCGCGGCGAGCAGCCCCAGGTATCGGCCGTCCGGGGTGTGCAGGGGCAGGCCGACGCCCTCCCGGAAGCCGGCCGCGAGGTACTGCGCCCAGCCGGGCACCTCCTGCGGCGGCCCGGGCAGGTCCTTGACCCGCAAGGGCGACCGGTGCCGGTGCATGCCCAGCCGCTGCAAGTTGTCGACGAACTCGGCACTGTCGAGGTGGGCGTGCAACTCCGGCGGGTAGCCGTGCCGCAGCACACCGTGGTGATGCCAGCGCTCGGGGTCCAGCAGCGTGACGCAGGCCGCGTCGAAGGCCAACAGCCGGCGCAGCGGCTGCAGCAAGGCCCTGGCCCGCTCCGCGATGCCGCCCGGCATGGCGCCGATCGCGACCACCTCGGCCAGCACCGCGTCCCCGGGCGGGGTGGGTTGTCTCATCGTCTGACCCCGTGACTGCCAACGGCTGTCGATTGCTGCCGGCTCCCATCATGCGCGCCCCGGGCGCCGCGCACCACGCCCCGACGCCCGGCCGCCCCGGCGGCGCCTACAGCACCCGCGGCGGGGTGTTGCCGGCGGCGACGATCGCCCGGCGCATCGGCACCGCGGCCAGCATCGCCAACCCCACCACGAAGAAGATCAGCAACGAGACCAGGCCGACGCGGTAGCTGTGCGTCAGCTGGAACACCAGGCCGAACGCCAGCGGCCCCAGCCAGCTGGTGCCCTTGTCGCTGATCTCGTAGAAGCCGTAGTACTCGCCCTCCTTGCCCGCCGGGATGAGCTGGCTGAACAGCGACCGGCTCAGCGCCTGGCTGCCGCCGAGCACCAGCCCGATCGCCGCGCCCAGCGCCATGAACGCCCACGGCGTGCGCTCCGGCAACCGGAACGCCGCGATGATCACCGCGATCCACAGCACGAGGCTGAGCAGCACGGTCTTCCACGCCCCGATCCGCCCCGCCAGCGCGCCCAGAGCCAGCGCCCCGCCGAAGGCCAGGAACTGCACCATCAGGATGGTCAGCACCAGCGTGGCCTGCTCCAGGTGCAGCTCCTCGGTGCCGTACTGGCTGGCCAGTGCGATCACCGTCTGGATGCCGTCGTTGTAGACCAGGTAGGCCAGCAGGAAGAACAGCGTCAGCGGGTACGCCTTCATCCCCCGCAGCGTGCGCCGCAGCTGCCGGAACCCGTCACCGACCGGGTTGGCGCCCGGCGGGGCCGGGTGCAGCGCCGGACGCTCCCGCAGCCAGCGCAGCGGCAGCAGCGTGAACGCCGCCCACCACACCCCGGCGGACACGATCGACCAGCGCGCCAGATCCAGGGTGCGCTCGGCGTCGCCCGGCACGCTGAACGCGTTGACCACCACGAGGTTGAGCACCAGCAGCAGCCCGCCGCCCAGGTAGCCCGCCGCCCAGCCGATGCTGGACACCGAGTCCCGCTGGTCCGGCCCGGCCAGCTGCGGCAGGAACGAGTTGTACACCACCACGCTGGCGCCGAAGGCGATGTTGGCCACCACGAACAGCAGTCCGCCCAGCAGGTAGCGCTGCCCGGTGACGAACACCATCGCCATCGTCGCCCCGGCGCCCAGGAACGCCGCCGCGGCCAGCAGCCGCTTGCGGTGCGCCGACCGGTCGGCCAACGCCCCGACCACCGGCAGCACGAACACGGTCAGCAGCACCGACAGCGACACCAGGTACGGAAAGTACGAGCCGGCGGCCACCTTGACGCCCAGCGGGTACACCGCCGCGGCGCACACGTCGGCGTCGGGGGCGCAGCCGGCCGCCCGCTTGGTGACCGCGGTGAGGAACGGCCCGAGGAACACCGTGATGACCGTGGTACTGAACGCCGACATCGCCCAGTCGTAGCCGTACCAGCCGATGCGCTCGCGGCGGGTGCTCGGCGCCGGTCCCACCGGCTGCGCCGGCGCGACGACATCGGCCATGGCGGCCCCCTCTCGGGCTGCATTGGGCGTGCGCCCCGCGGCTGCGGAGCGGCTACGCGCCGGGGTCGGTGGGCCAGAGCCCGCGGCTGCGGTACACGTCGCGCAACACCTCGACGCGATCGGTCATGATGCCATCCACGCCAAGGTCAAGTAACTCGTGCATCTCGGCGGGCTCGTCGACCGTCCAGACGTGCACCTGCAGCCCCCAGCGGTGCGCGAAGGCGACGAACCGGCGGTCCACCACCGGCACCCGCCCGTAGCGCACCGGCACCTGCGCGGCCACCACCGAGGCCGGCAGGCGCGGCGAGCGCCCGGTCAGCGACGCCGCCTTCAGCCGGGCCACGCCCGCAACGCCCAGCGACGTGGCCACCGCCGGCCCGGCCAGGGCGCGCAGCCGGGCCAGCCGGGCGTCGCTGAACGAGGCCAGCAGCACCCGGTCGGCGGCGCGCAGGCGCCGCACCACCGCCACCGCCGGCTGCGCCGCGGCGTCGGCCTTCACGTCGATGTTGAACCGCACGCCCGGCCACGCCTCCAGCACCTCCTCCAGGCGGGGGATCGCCGCCGCCCCGCCGACGCGCAGCGTCGCCAGGTCCGCCCAGCGCAGCCGGGCCACCCGCCCCGGCCGCCCGGTCAGCCGCCGCAGCGTGGCGTCGTGGAACACCACGACCACCCCGTCGGCGGTGGCGTGCACGTCGGTCTCCACGTACCGGTAACCCAACTCCACCGCCCGGGCGAACGCCGCCGCGGTGTTCTCGTCGCCGCGCGCGGCGCCGCCGCGGTGGGCGAACGCCAGCGGGGTCGGCGCGTCCAGGTACGGCGCCACGGCGGCGGGCGACACCCCGGCAGTATGCCCCGCCACCGGCCGCCGACGGTGCCCGACGCGGCGACCGGGCGTCAGTAGGGTGGCGGCATGCGCGTGCTCAGCGTCGACTTCGGCACCTCCAACACCGTGGCCATGGTGCCCGGCGCCGACGGCCGGCCCCGCCCGCTGCTGTTCGACGGCTCCCCGCTGCTGCCCTCGGCCGTCTACCTCGACCCCGACGCGCGGCTGCTGGTCGGCCGCGACGCCCAGCGCTGCGCCCGCACCGACCCGGCGCGCTTCGACCCCAACCCCAAGCGGCGCATCGACGACGGCGCGGTCCTGCTCGGCGACCGGGAACTGCCCGTGCCGCAGGTCATCGGCGCGGTGCTGGCCCGGGTCGCCGCCGAGGCCCGCCGCCAGCTCGGCGGCGCGTGCCAGCAGCTGCGGCTGACCCACCCCGCCGGGTGGGGGCAGCGCCGCCGCGCCGTCCTGGCCGAGGCCGCCGCCGTCGCCGGGCTGCCGGCGCCGCGCCTGATCGCCGAGCCGGTGGCCGCCGCGTCCTACTACACCGCCGTGCTGGGCAGCGCCGTGCCCGTCGGCCGGGCCCTGGCCGTCTACGACCTGGGCGGCGGCACCTTCGACGCCACCGTGGTGCGCCGCACCCCCACCGGGTTCCAGGTGCTCGCCGAGCACGGCCTGGCCGACCTGGGCGGCCTGGACTTCGACCAGGCGCTGGTGGAGCACCTGGGGCGCCGCTACGGCGACACCCGCACCCAGCTGTGGCGCGGCGTGGTCAACCCCGCCGACCCGGGTCAGCGGCGGCAGCGTTGGCTGCTCTACGACGACGTGCGCGGCGCCAAGGAGATGCTGTCGCGGGCCGCGCACGCCGACGTGCACCTGCCGGCGCTGGACGTCGACGCCCACCTCACCCGCGACGAGCTGGAGCGGCTCATCCGCCCGCAGCTGGCCCTGACCGTCGGCTGCCTCGCCCAGACCCTGGCCGCCGCCCGGCTGCGCGCCGCCGACCTGGTCGGGGTGTTCCTGGTCGGCGGGTCCAGCCGGATCCCGCTGGCCGCCCAGCTCATCCACGCCGAGCTGGGCGTGGCCCCCACCACCCTGGAGCAGCCGGAGACCGTCGTCGCCGAAGGGGCGCTGTACTTCGGCGCGGCCGGTACCGCCGGGCGCGCCGGGCACTCCGGCGTGCCGCGGGCGGCCACCCCGGCGCCGCGGCACGCCGCCCACCCGCC
>DATMJT010000656.1:0-2089 GCA_035553735.1 Pilimelia sp. | reverse complement strand
GGTCGGGCGCGGCGGCCCCGGAACCGTCCGGCAGGGTGGCGGCCGCCCGCAGCCCGGCCGCGTGCGCCTCCGCGGTGCCGAGCTGGTCAAGGGCAAGTGCGCCGGGGTGCCCGTCGCGGTGGTCCGGGGCTACCCGGGGCTGCGCGGGGACGAGCCCGACGGGCCCGGCGCCGCGGTGCTGGTCCGTCCGGCGGCGCAGGACCTGTTCCCGCTCGGCACCGCGGAGGCGCACGCGGCCGGGCTGCGGGCGGCCGCCACCCTGCCGGACGGTTCCGGGGCCGCCGCGCCCGACCTCCCGCCCGGCTCCGCCGGCCCCGACCCCGCGGTCGTGGACCGGGCACTGCGCAGCCTCGGCCCCCGGCTCGACGACCGGCTGGGCGTCGCGGTCGCCCCGGGCGGCGCCGCGGTGACCGTGCGCCTGCACGGCCCGGACGCTCCCTGGGACCTGGTCCGCTTCGGCGCGGACCTGCACCGCCTGCGGGCCGCGCTGGCCGCCGAGGGCATCGACTCGACGGTGCGGCCGCTCACCGACTCACCCCCGTCGGCGCTGCTGGAGCTGGCCGGACCGTCGGACCCCGACGACCCGCACTGACCGGCCGCGGGCACCCGGCGCGCACCGGCCGTCGCGGTCGCCCACGGCTGGCTGTGAGCCGACGGCCGGCTCCGAACCCACGGCCGGCTCGGGCGCGGCGGCCGACCGGCCCCGCCGTTCAGCGGCACCAGAGGGCGACCCGGTGGTCCTCGTCGGTGACGAAGTAGCGGACGCCGTCCAGCTCGCACACGCCCTCCACGTTGTGCAGCGGGGCCAGGTCCGCCACCAGGTCGGCGGGCACCCGCGGGGAGCCGCCCGCGGCCGGCAGCCGGAAACGGACGTGCCGACTGGTCACGTCGCCGCCCATGGGGTACTCCTCCAGCAGCACCGACCCCTTGCCCGTGGCGTCGATCGAGCCGATGACCGCGTCGAAGGCGCCGTCGGGCCGGGCCGACAGGGCCCGAACGCCGGTCAGCGCGCCCGGCGGGGTCACGCCGGTCAGCACGTACGCGTTCACCACCGCCGGCCAGGTCCGCGGGTCACCGTCGAACATGCCGGCGACGTCGCGTACCTCGACCAGGATCGGTTCGCCCGCCGCCGTGACCGGGAAGCGCAGGCCCAGCAGCAGCGTGCCCGCCGGGGTGAACGCGGCGCCCTCGATGTTGACCGGCGCGTCGCCGTGCACCAGCCGGTCGACCCAGCGCTTGGCCCTGGCGGTGCCGCGGGCCACGGTCTCCACGATGAACCGGGCGTGCACCCGCTCGCCCGGCACCAGCGGACGGATGTCCGTCGCGGCGAGCGCGTCGTTGATCGCCCGGTGCACCCGGAACTGGTTGCGGACCACGTCCAGCCGGAACCGGCCCCGCGCCGCGTCGGCCTCCCGGAACCGGGCGAAGAAGGCCCGACGCGGGCGCAGCGGACCGGCCTTGGAGCCGAAGTGCGAGCCGACGATGTACACGTGCCCGTCGGCGTACGCCAGAGCCTCGCCGTCCTCCGTGCGCCCCGCCTGCGGGCCGGCGTCGGCCGCCACGTGGCGCGCGTCCCAGGTGCCGTCGCGGTGGTCGACGAGCAGGGCCAGGCACTCCTCGACGGGGCCCTCGTCCAGCACCGTCCAGAACGCCCGGGGCGCGCCGAGCGCGGCCAGCAGCTCGCCGTCGTGCACCGGCAGCAGGTCGCTGGCCTCGTTGCCGGCGACGGTCAACTCGATCGGGGTCAGCCCGGCGACGGTCATGCCCACCTCCTGTGGCTCGGCGTAGGGCGCGGCAGGCTCAGACTAGGTCGCCCGCGCCACGCGCCTTGAGCGCGTCGACCAGCCGCTTGACATCCTGGGCCCGGCCGCGGGGACACACCAGGACGGCGTCGGGGGTGTCCACCACCACGACGTCGCGCAGGCCGAGCCCGGCCACCAGCCGCCCGGAGCGGGGCACGACCACCGTCGCGGCGCAGTCGTCGAGCAGCACGTCCGGTGCCCCGGCGCCGTCCGCGCCGGCCACCACGTTGCCGGCCGGGTCGGCGGCCAGCACCTCGCCCAGCGTGTGGAAGTCACCGACGTCGTGC
>DATMJT010000655.1:0-7271 GCA_035553735.1 Pilimelia sp. | reverse complement strand
ATGCTGGAGACCGGCGAGCCCCTGCCCGAGGGCGGCGAGCCGTAGCCGGCCCACCCTCGCCGGGCGCGGTCGGCCGTCACGGCTGGCGCGGCGGCGCCTGGTCCACGGGCCCGCGGGAGACCGGGACCGGCGCCCCCGGCGGATCCGGACGGGGCCGCGGCCGCTCCGCCGCCGGGGCGGTCGACTCGGTCTCCTTGGTCAGGTAGTGCGGGCGGCGCTTGGTCTCGTAGTAGATGCGCCCGATGTACTCGCCGATCAGGCCCAGCAGCACCATCTGGATGCCGCCGAGGCCGATCACGCTGACGATGAGCGTCACGTACCCCGGGGCGTCCACGCCGTGCAGCAGCGCCTGCGCCACCACCCAGCCCGCGTAGGCCACCGCCGCCACGGTGAGCAGCATGCCGGCGTAGATCGCCATGCGCAGCGGGCGGTTGTTGAACGACAGCAGCCCGTCCATGGCGTAGTTGAGCAGCTTGCCGAAGGTCCAGGTGGACCGGCCGCCGCGGCGCGCCTCGTTGGTGTAGCTGAACGTGATGGTGTTGAAGCCGATCCACGAGTAGATGCCCTTGGAGAACCGGTTGTACTCGGGCATCGCCAGGATCGCGGCGACCGCCCGGCGGGACAGCAGCCGGAAATCCCCCGCCCCGTCCATCAGCTGCACGTCCACCCAGCGGTTCACCGCGCGGTAGAAGGTGCGCGAGGCCATCGTGCGCAGGAACCGGTCGCCGCGGCGGTCCCGCCGGGCCACCACCTGGTCGTAGCCCTGCCGGTACAGCTCCACCATCCGGGGCAGCAGGTGGGGCGGGTGCTGGAGGTCCGCATCCATGATCACGACCGCGTCGCCGCTGGCCCGCTCCAGGCCGGCGAGCATGGCGGCCTCCTTGCCGAAGTTGCGGCTCAGCGAGGTGTACTTCACCTCGGGGTGCCGCGCGGCCAGCGAGCGCAGCTGCGCCAGGGTGCCGTCCGCGCTGCCGTCGTCCACGAAGATGATCTCGATGTCGCCCGGAATCTCGGCGGCGATCGCCCGGAGGCCGGCGTGCAGGTGCGCGACCGACGCCTCCTCGTTGAAGCACGGGATCACCAACGACAGGCGCATGTGGGACATCTCCGGCGAAATGTCGGTCGCCGCGACGGCGCCGCGGCGCCGTGACGCGCGGCCCGCGCCCGCGGTGACCGTACGGGTTGACAGGCCCTGACGAGGCCCGAGACTAACCGACGGTGCCCGGCCGAGGAAGTGCCGTGCCCGACCACTGCCGCTCCGTCGACGGCAGACCACCGCACCCGGCGACGGCGCGCGGCCGGGTGGACGCGACCCTCGTCGCAGTCTTCACAAACCAGCCCAGGACAGACCACCCCTCACCAGACCGACCTCCTCCCGGCCTGGACCAAGATCGAAGCGTTGGGCAGCCCACCGTAACCACCGCGCCGCCCGCTCCGACCAGACGAAAGGCCCCGACCCACACGGGCCACACGGGCCACCCGGTCGGACCGCCTGCATGCCCGAACCCCAAAACCGCCACCATACATCGACATCAGTAAATTAAATGTCCAGCAATCAAGATCGTGAAAGATCAGGGCAATGGGATTGGCCCCTCGAGCACCATGGCCGAGAGCGCCGCAGCTGCTGCGGCTCGAATCTGCGACCAGGACGGGTGTTTCAGGTAGACACTATCAGGGACATCTCCTAGATCCTCTAGCAATGGAGATAGAACATCATCTAGGGCGATCAGTCGCTCCACCCCCACGCCATCGACCACAATTCCGCCTATGGCACCCGCAGGAGCCGGAAGAACCGCCCAGTCGTCATACAGGGTGTGGATCGCCAGATCAAGAGAGTCACAGAAGTCCTGTTGCGGAATCCCGCGACGAAGCCAAACCCTCTGCTGGTATGCGTGATCACTAAGGGCGGCGAGGGCTTCCAGCACCGCCCATCGCGCATGTGGATATTCAACAGGATGCCTCATGGTCGCCACCACGACGGCCAGGTCAGCCATTCGACCAATGGAATATGTGCGAGATCGTGATACCCCCTGATCGAGCCTGGGATAGGCTTTCCGTCTCGACCGATCACACGCCCATCTTTCCCTACTACCACATGATCCCTCCGCCGGCTAGGCAAATTCGAATCCGGTGTGCCCTTGTCGATTCGCATGCCGTTCGCGTCCGGCTCGCGCGGGGTCGAACCAACGAGTCCCCTGCTTCTTCCTGTGCTCGACTGGGGAGCAAGGAGGTGACCCGGTGCATCCTCTTGCGGCGGTGACGCCACCCTCGTTTACCCGGACCAGCCCCACTGGGATATGCGCGGCCAAGAAGCCCGAAGGCCATCCGCGAGGATCCCGCCGAACGCAATGCTTGCCTCATGACCGGCATAGGCGATCCAGTCGGTCATTCGGTCCATCCAGATGCACTCCGCGCCGTCGTAGCTGAAACGCGCCAGAGAAAGATGAATCTCGTAGTCCGGGCCACCCTCGCGAAGTTCAATGACCCGGCAACGACCGAAGCGCGCCAGCACGCGGCGAGCAGCACGTAGCCCCTCATCCTCAGCCATGGCGTCTTCCTGGATCACCAATACGTCCCGAGGAACATCATGCACCACATCGGGTGCCAGAGATTGCCCTGAATCCACCGGTCCGCCGCCTGTGCACGAAGGGCAACCGACTCCTCGTCCGTGAGCACCCGGCGGTATGGCAGCAGACTGACGTGCGCCAGCCCATCCACCGAGCCCTCGAATACGGCTTGTGCCTTGGCGAGTTCATCAAGTACGGCCACGTGGCAATCAGGCAGGTCGCGGGTGACCAGGTGATATGCATGATCCGCTGCCGCGGCAAGCCGCAATCGAAGCTCGGACACATCCGGGGCATTGTCCGGATCCGTTCTTTCCACCTCGACAAGCAACGAGGCCAGAAAGCGGTGTCGCGCAGAGAGTTCGTCAGCCCAATGCTGCGAGTCCGTCGCGTCGACGTCGCGACCCGGCTCCCCCTCGCTGAACGAACCCGTCTGGCGCTCGACCCTGTCGATCAGATACCGACGTGCGGTGTTGTGTAACCCCAACTCGCGCGACACCACCCCTCCGCCAGAGATAAACTCGCCCGGAGGAGGGGTCCAGCCGGTCCTAGACTACTCAGCGCGCGCCACCCATAAACGGACTCAGCTACTCGCGCTGCTGCCGTTCGCATCTCGTATCGAAGAACCTGTCAATGTATCGTTCCGGAGCCAACGAACTATTCCGAAGTAACGAAAAGACCTCGTCACCTGACCCTGGACGCTCGTCCGATATGTGATAAGCCTGAGCCAAGCCAGTGTACTGATGATCAGATTCACCACAATACTCCGCCGCCTCAGCTTCCGCCATAGCAATAGCCATATCGAGCGACTCGGCCTCCCAGAGCGAAATCCGCTCTTCGTAGACGCCGCCCCTCCACGCGAGAACGCACCGCACCGAATACCAGCCCACCAAGCCCTCCATCCCTTGGAGGCCGCCACATCACGACCGTGATGCAGCCCCCAAAGACCACCCCACAAGGACCTCCAGAGACCACCACGCAGAACCCGACCCCCCAACGCAGAGCCCGACTCCACGCGGGCTCTACAGCTCCGACGGCGCCCTCGGTGGCGACCTTCCCCCATGCAACGCCGAGTGTCCCCGATCTGCAGCACAAGGGCCTCCTGGCTTCCCACCGCCCGGCTTCATCCTCACCTATGGCGTCTTCCTGGACACCAATACGTCCGGAGGCACAAAAGCATATGCACAGCTCATTTCAGGGCACCGAGAAACCTCAGTCCCCAGCGTGCCTGGGTACGGATTCTCGCGCTCGAATCTCCGAGCAGTTCCCTGAGGAGCGGCACAACACGGGCATCGCCCAGCAAGGCCAGGGTTTGCACCAACGTGCTGCGGACGTCGTCGGATTTCTCAGCGTGCCACGCGACCATTAACCTTGCAAGCACTTCTTCCCGGCGGTCGAGCGGAGGCCGGTCGACGTAGCCGAAGATCTTTCCAATCGCGTCTGCGGCGGATGCTCTAACGCCAACCAGACAGTCATCAAGAGCATGGAGCAGAGTGTGCAAATTCGTGGAGTCTCGCTGCCTGCCTATGAGGTCACAGATCAGCTGTCGAGTAACCGGCATACGCGCCATGAAGTAGGCGTCCCGTAGAGCAAGGCTCGATGCCTTCTGTTCGACGAGGTCCATGGATCGAATCTTGGAGGATTCTTGCTCCTCCAAGAGGCGAATTATCTCATCAGCCCTCACGTCAGCCCTCTCGCGAAGCGTTCCCTGCGTCATGCAGCGGCCGGATTAAGGATGTAACCGATACCGATCACGATAATGATAATGATAATGATAATGATAATGATAATGATACCCGTCGTCACCGCAGCATTTCCAATATCTCGAGCACCGATTGAGATCTTCGGTCCATATTCAGCCGGTTCAGCCGCACCAGGCTCTCGCCCAGTGTTGTTTGGCCCATGAGTTATTTCGCCGTCGGGGCCGATGTTTGTGTGAGTCCCATCCCCGTGCTGGACATCCCACTCACCCTTGATGGGGTCCCATCGCCACTCGTCACTTTGGTCGCACCGGCGACACCGACGCCGAGCGCTGCGCCGGATCCGCCGCAGAGGCCGGCTTGGCCACCGCGTCCGGGGCGGGCACGAACGGCAGCAGTCCAGCCACCAGGCCCAGCGATACCGCGAGAGACAGCGGCAGCGCGCGCACGCGAGACCACCCAGCGATGGACAACGAAACGGTCATGCGTCAGCGCTCCCGGGTCAGACAAGTGCCGCGACCCTAGGAGGAGATCAACTCAACTGTCAACGCTGCGGACATGCTGCTCAGCGGGTTTGTCGGGATGGCCCTCCACAATTCGACCCAACCGATACACGGGCTCCGTCCTCCGCCGGGGCGGTGCCGCCGCCGGGGCTGAGGGGCGCAGGCGCCGCCGGCCCGCGACGGCGGCGCCTGCGCGTGGGATCAGGACGCGCGGCGAAGCATCACTCCGTGGTGCAGGAGGCGCCGCCCAGCGTGAACGCGGTGGGCGGCGGCTGCGCCGTCGACCGGGCGCCGACGAAGCCGAAGGTCACGCTCTGCCCGGGCGCCAGCGTCGGGTTCCACGGGGGCGTTGCTCACCGATACCGCGCCCGGACCGCGCTGGCCGAGCACCGCGTTCCAGGTGCTGGTGAGCCGCTCGTCGCCGGTGGTGGTCCAGCCGAGTGTCCAGCCCGACCGGCCCACGGTGCAGGTGTTGCGGACGCATCGGTCGGCGTGCACCGCTTAAAGGCCGGCGTCCGGCCAGCATGGAGAGCGCGGCCGCTGGTCGTCTCAGGCCGCCTCGAGCAGCAGGCTGATGCCCTGGCCCACGCCGATGCACATGGTGGCCAGGGCCCGCCGCCCGGCGCGGCGGCGCAGCTCCCGGGCGGCGGTCAGCACCAGCCGGGCGCCGCTGGCGCCCAGCGGGTGCCCTAGGGCGATGGCGCCGCCGTGCGGGTTGACGTGCTCGGCGTCGTCGGGCAGGCCCAGCGCCCGCAGCACGGCGAGCGCCTGGGCGGCGAACGCCTCGTTCAGCTCCACCACGTCCAGGTCCGCCACCCGCAGGCCGTGCCGGTCGAGCAGCTTGCCGGTGGCCGGCACCGGGCCCATGCCCATCACCCGGGGCGGCACCCCGGCGGTGGCCGCGCCCGCCACCCTGGCCAGCGGAACGAGGTCGTAGCGCGCCACCGCCGCCGCCGAGGCCAGCAGCAGCGCCGCCGCGCCGTCGTTGACGCCGGAGGAGTTGCCGGCGGTGACCGTGCCGCCGGGCCGGAACGCCGGCCGCAGCGCTGCCAGCCGTTCGGCGGTGGTCTCCCTCGGGTGCTCGTCGCGGGCGACCAGCTCCGGCGAGCCCCGGCGGACCGGCACGGGCACCGGTGTGATCTCCCCGGCGAACCAGCCCGCCGACTGGGCCGCCGCGACCCGCTGCTGGGAGCGCAGCGCGAACGCGTCCTGGTCGGTCCGGGAGATGTCGTGTTCGGCGGCGACGTTCTCCGCGGTCTCCCCCATCGAGTCGATGCCGAAGCGCCGCTCGATCAGCGGGTTGACCAGTCGCCAGCCCAGGGTGGTGTCGTGGATCTCGGGGGCACGGGCGAACGGCTCGGTGGCCTTGGGCAGCACGTACGGCGCCCGGCTCATGCTCTCCACGCCCCCGGCCACAACCAGGTCGGCCTGGCCGCAGGCGATCGCCCGGGCGGCCACGGCCACCGCGTCGGCGCCCGAGCCGCACAGCCGGTTGACCGTGCTGCCCGGCACGCTCTCGGGCAGGCCGGCGAGCAGGACCGCCATCCGGGCCACGTTCCGGTTGTCCTCGCCGGCCTGGTTGGCGCAGCCGAGCACGACCTCGTCCAGCGCCGCCCAGTCGACCGCCGGCAGCCGCTCGGTCAGCGCGCGCAGCGCGTGCGCGGCCAGGTCGTCCGGGCGCACGGCGGACAGCGCCCCGGCGTAGCGGCCGATCGGGGTGCGCACGCCGTCGACGAGGTAGGCGATCGACACGTGGCCTCCTTGCGGTGTGGGGACGCGGGCACGACCGCCCGTTGTGGGCGGAGGACCGACCTCCGGGTAGTGCGGTGGACCGGCCCTCAGGTGTGGGCGATGAGCACGGCCGGATTCTCCACGCAGTCGGCCACGTGGCGCAGGAAGCCCCCGGCCGTGGCGCCGTCGCACACCCGGTGGTCGAAGGTCAGGCTGAGCTGGGTCACCCTGCGCACGGCCAGCTGGCCGTCCACGACCCAGGGCTTGTCCGTGATCCGGCCGACGCCGAGGAGCGCCGCCTCCGGGTGGTTGATGATCGGCGTGGAGCCGTCCACCCCGTACACGCCGTAGTTGTTGAGGGTGAAGGTGCTGCCGGTCAGCCGGTGCGGCGGCAGGGTGCCGGCCCGCGCGCGCCCGACGGTGTCGGACAGCGCCTCGGCCAGCTCCACCGTGGTCAGCCGGTGCGCGTCGGGGACCACCGGGACCACCAGGCCGCGGTCGGTCTGGGCCGCGACGCCGAGGTGCACGCGGGCGCAGCGCACGATCCGCTCCCCCGCGGCGTCCACCCGGGAGTTGAGGTCCGGGAAGAGCCGCAGGCCGTGTACGCAGACGCGGGCGAGCAGCGCCAGCACGCTGACCGGCCGGTCGGGGCAGGCCCGGTTGATGGCCGCCCGGGTCTCCAGCAGCGCCGTGGCGTCCACGTCCACCCACACGGTGACGTCGGGGATCTCGCGGCGGCTGCGGGTAACCTGCTCGGCCATCCGGCGCCGCAC
>DATMJT010000654.1:0-3773 GCA_035553735.1 Pilimelia sp. | reverse complement strand
GCTCCAGATTCTCTACGAGCAGCTGGACGCCCTGCGGCCGGGTGCGGCCCCTCCGCCCGCAGGGCGTCCAGCTGCTCGTAGAGAATCTGGAGCTTCTCGCCGAACGCGCGGTGGACGGCCTGGACCGCCGTGGTGATGTCGGCGCGTGCGTCGGCGCGCACGGCGTCCGCCTCGGCGTACACCGTGTCGTCAAGCTCGGCGCGCGAGGGCGGCCGGCGCAGCGCCTGGTGAAGGCCCACCAGCACCGCCGCCAGGGCGGCCAGCAGCGTCGCCAGCCGGGTCAGCGGGCCGCCGTCGGCCACCAGCGCCAGCAACGCTCCCAGCACGGCCACACCGACCCCCGCCCAGGGCAGGGCCGCCACGACCGACGACACGCCGCCGCGCTCAGGGGCCTCCGGGGCTGGCATGCCTGCAGAGGCTACCGAGAGATCCCAGCCAGCGGAACCTCTCCGGGCCGCGGCCCGCGGTGGCCCGCCGGTTGCCGGCGCGCGGTCCGCACAGGCGGACGCGGCCGAGCCCGGGGGTGACTCGGCCGCGTCCGGTTCGGGCGGCTCAGCGGGTGCCGCGCCAGCCGCCCAGGGCGGCAAGGCCGATGATCCAACCGACGAACAGGCCGTACGTCGCGCCGGCGCCGGCGGCCTGGAAGGCGCCGAGCAGGGACGGGTTGGAGTGGATCAGGGTGGTGACCAGCGCGGCCAACGCACCCGCGAAGACGTACGCCGCCCAGCCGGCGAAGAACTGGCTGAGCGTGCCGCGGGCCCGGGCCAGCTGCGAGCCCGGCAGCAGGTAGAGGAACAGCGCGGTGAACACCACGACCAGGATGGCCTTGATGTCGGAGGCCAGGATGTCCTGGAGGGACTCGTCCACCCGCAGCGACCACGCCGGCCACGCCAGCAGTCGCAGGAACCAGCCGCCGGCGGTCTCGGGATCGGTGTTGTTCCGCGCCCAGTCCACGTACCAGGGGCTGCCGAAGATGAGGACCAGGAGGAACGCGGCGAGCGTGCCGGCTCCCGTCGCGGTCTTGTAGCGACTCGTGAGGGCCATGCGGCGCTTATCCCCAAACGGCTGCGCGCGCCAAACCTGGCGTAGCGACATTCGTCGATAAGGACACTCTCCGCGCCGCCGCCCGCCCCCGCGCTTCCCCGGCCGGGGCCCGCCGGGTCAGCGGGCCGGGCCGCCCCAGCTGTCGCCCTCCCAGGAGGCCGTCCGGGTGCCCGCCGACTCCGCGGGCAGGGCCGAGGACCAGGACTCCGTCCGCCCCCCGGTCGACCAGCCGTCGGCACCGGGATCCGCACCAGCGCCGGACCAGTCGCGGTCGTTGTCGCCGGCCGATCGCGGCCGACCGTACCGCTCGACCAGGCGGGTGACGACCAGGCCGCCGAGGATCGCCGTGGCCGCGATCAGCAGCAGCGAGATGCGCCACTGCTGCACCCCGTTGTACGTGATGAACAAGCCGGTCAGGACGACGGCCAGCAGGGTCCCGAAGACGCCACCCCGGCGGCCGAACGCGCTGGTGCCGCCCAGCAGTGCGGCGCCCAGCGCCAGGCCGGTCAAATCCAGGCCGGTGCCGGGCGCCACCGGCCCGGTGCCCCCGGCGGCGAACAGCACGCCGGCGCCGGCGGCGAAGACCATGGAGAGCGTGATCCCGCCGGCGGTGAGCACACCCGCCAGGGCGCCCCGGCGGCGGGCGGGGTCGGCCACCGGCCGGAACCGGCCGACCGTCCGCCGGACGCTCTTGACGGTGCCCAGCAGGCCGCCGATCAGCGTCAGACCGGCGGCCACGCCGAACACGTAGACCGAGTGCTCCGTGGGCTCGTAGCCGCCCTGCACCGCCACGGGTTCGGTCCGGCGCTGGACGAACACCGCCACCACGAGGATCGCGGCGACACTGCCGGCCCAGCCCGGCACCTGGAGGCCGACCACGACGACGGCCAGCACCAGGCCGAACGCGGCGGCGGCCAGTGCGGCGGTGCCGCCGGCCACCAGCACGCCGCGGTCGCCCTGCTCGGCGAAGTGCAGGGCGGACGCCACCGCGACCGGGCCGGCGGCCAGGTTCACCGCGCCGACCCGCAGGCTCAACCCGACGCCGAGGGCGAGCAGGAGCAGACCGGACACGTACACCAGGAGGGAGTTCAGCGCGGCACCCCGCAGGGCGGCGGGCTCGGCCCGGTAGAGCAGCAGCGCGACGGCTGCCACGGCGAGCAGCAGCACCACCTCCCAGACGGCGTGGACGGCCATCCGGTCGCGGCCGGGCTCCCCGTGCTCCGGGTCGTCGAAGACGTCGTCCAGGACCGCCGGTGACACCCTCCTGGGCGGCCCGGCGAGGTCGGCGGTGGTGTCGTCGCGGGCGCCGCGCGCGGCCGGCTCCGGCCCGTCGGCACCACGCCGGCGGAACGCCGGCTCGTCGTACGCCATCGCACGCCTCCTGTGAGGTGTTCCGGGTGGCACCGTACCCCGCGGATCCGCCCGGCCGTCACCCCCATCGATGACCTTCGTTAGCGGGGCGGCGGCTCCGACGGCTCGTCGTCCGGCCGGTCCGGCACCCGGCAGGCCCGCTCCAGCCACAGGGCGGCCACCACCAGGGCCACCGCGGCGATCACGCCGGCGGCGGCGGTGGGCAGGTCCCTGGCCCGGGCCTCGGTGGGGCCCAGCCGGGCCTGCTCGACCAACAGCCAGCACAGCACGCCGGCGTAGCCGCCGGCGAACAACGCGCCGGTGACCGACGACGCCTTGGCCAGTACGACGTACCGGGCGACCGCGAGCGGCTCCACCGGCTCCCGGCCGGGGCGGCGCTCGATCCGGGCCCGGGTGTTGGTCGCCAGGAAGATCTCCAGCGCCGCCAGCGCCACGCTGATCACGATGGGCAGCCAGGGCAGGTCGGTGAAGGAGCCGTAGAAGCGGCTGATCAGCAGCCAGGCGACCGCGGCGGCGCTGAGCCCGGCGACGAACAGCGAGCTCGGACGGGTCGGGCCGAGCCGGGCCGGACCCAGGTCCGGGCCGCGCGAGGGCTGGTTCAGCGGCGGCATTCCCCGACTCTAGTCGGCGCACCGCCGCACCGGCCGCCCGTGCGGGACCCGGCGGCGCGGCGCGCCGCAGCGTACGGCGGCGCGGCGGCACGGCGGCATGACCGCGGCGACACGGCGGTGGCGCGGCAGGCGGCACCGCGGTCGGCGGGTGAGCGGCGGTGCGGGCGCCCCGGGCGGAGACCTGTCGGGCAGCCGGCGGGCGGCCGTCAGTCGACCAGCGTGAGGTCGGGTCGGGCCCGGACATCGGGCACGTCGGCGGCCACGGGCTCCGCCTGCAGCAGGTCGGTCAGCCAGCCGTGCCCGGGGAGCCGGCCGTACGGCTCGATGTCGATCCACGGCCGCAGCACGAAGGCCCGCAGGTGGGCGCGCGGGTGCGGCAGCGTCAGCCGGGGGTCGTCCGCATGGACCGGCGTCCCGTCGTCGCCCCAGGCGGCGACCACGTCCACGTCGAGCGGGCGGGGGCCGTACCGGCGGGCCGGGTCGCGGATCCGGCCGGCGGCGCGCTCCAGCGCCTGGGCCCGGTCCAGCCACTCGCCCGGCGCCGCGCCCGCGGCGGCGACCAGCACGGCGGCGTTGAGGTACGCGGGCTGGTCGGGGTCGCCCCACGGCGGCGTCTCGTAGACCCCGGACGCCACCACCAGGACGTCGGCCAGGCCGGCGACGGCCCGCCGCAGCTCGGCGATCCGGTCGCCGGAGTTGCTGCCCAGCGACAGCACCGCCCGGCTCACCGGGCACCACCGTGGGCGC
>DATMJT010000653.1:0-14977 GCA_035553735.1 Pilimelia sp. | reverse complement strand
TTCCTCGCCCCCACCAAGAATGCAGAACTGCGGCTGCGGGTCACGCACCTGACGGCCACGCGCGCTGACACGGTGGACGCCCAGGCGGCCGAGCTGCGGCGCATCGAACGCGACCTGCACGACGGCGTCCAGGCCCGCCTCGTCTCGCTGAGCATGGTGATCGGCCTGGCCGACGCACTCATCGACCGGAACCCGGCCGAGGCCCACAAGCTCCTCCGGGAAGCTCGTGAGTCCAGCGGCACCGCCCTGGTCGAGCTGCGGCACCTCGTCCGCGGTATTCACCCACCCGTGCTCGCCGAACGTGGACTCGGCGGCGCGGTCCGCGCGCTGGCGCTGAGCCTGCCGATCCCGATCGCGGTCGACATCGACCTGCCCGGGCGGCCCGATACGCCCGTCGAGTCAGCCGCGTACTTCGCCGTAGCCGAGGCGCTGACCAACATGGTGCGACACAGCCGCGCCCACACCGGATCGGTGTCCATACGGCACACCGACGGCGCGCTGATCATGGAGGTCACCGACAACGGCGCTGGCGGCGCCGATGTCGCCGCCGGCACCGGTCTACGCGGGATCAGGCGCCGCCTCGCCGCGTTCGATGGCACGATCGTGCTGTCGAGCCCGCGCGGGGGGCCTACCGTCATCACCATGGAGCTGCCGTGCGTGTTGTCATCGCCGAAGACCATGCCCTCCTCCGGGACGGACTGACCCGGCTCCTGCAGGCCTTCGACTTCGACGTCGTCGCGGCCGTCGACAACGGTCCGGCTCTGCTGCCGGCGCTGATCACACACCGGCCCCAGGTGGCCGTCATCGACGTCCGCCTACCCCCGACCTTCACCGACGAAGGTCTTCAGGCCGCGATCGCGGCCCGCACCCAGATCCCGGGCCTGCCGGTCCTCATGCTCTCCCAGCACGTCGAGCCCCTCTACGCCCGCGAGCTGCTCAGTACCCCGCACGGTGGTGTGGGTTACCTGCTCAAGGATCGGGTGTCCGACGTCGGCGAGTTCGTCGACGCCGTTCACCGGGTCGCCGACGGCGGCACCGCCATGGACCCCGAAGTGATCGCGCGACTCCTCGCCGGACGGGAGCCGCTGGCGGTACTCACCGCCCGGGAGCGTGAGGTGCTCGGCGAAATGGCTGAGGGCCGTTCCAACGCCGGAATCGCCGCCAAGCTCCGCATCACGGAGAAGGCGGTCAGCAAGCACATCAACAACATCCTCACCAAACTGGACATGCCGCCCTCCGACGACGACAACCGCCGCGTCCTCGCCGTACTGGCCTACCTCAACGCCTGAACCAGGCGGCCGTGCACCACCGGAAGCCGATTTCGACGCTATTGCTCCAACGACGGCTTGTTTCTTGAGTGCAGAACGTAGTTGCAGTTCTGTGAGGTCTCCCGGCTGGCGGCGGACCCGTATCGTCTCGGGCCGATTCCGGCGCGCTGAGCTGCGGTTATTGGGGCGATGAACTCGCCTTTCATCGGTGGTCGCAGTTGCAGGTTGGTGCCTTGCCTGGCGCTCGTTCGACTCGATGACGGCCTCCACGCCGGTGGGTTTCGTACCTCCGTGCCCACCCCCAGGAGACCCGATGCGGCGGTGAGGGCAGCGACGACCCAGACCGCAGAGGTGCTCGTCGGTGTGACCGGGACAGGCCCAGGGCGTAGGATGATCACACCCGGCGCGCCGTTCCCCACCCGCGTGTGCGCACCTCTCGAAGACCGGGCCGTCGCCCCTGTCGACCGGGCGATCCAGGGGCCTGCCTCGGCGCCCGCCGGCGCAGCGGCCGGTTGCACCACGCCGCTCGCGCCCGCTGCCAGCGGGTTTGGCGATGCCGTTGCACCTGGCCATAGGCTGGGGCAGGAGGCCACACGGGACCCGGATCGCGTGCCCCGCCGACCGGTAGGTGAATACTTGACCGTCTGCAAACATGTGCCGACGACGGAACCGGGAGGTGCGGCTTGCCGAAGCTGGAGCTGGGCGCTGTGGTGGCCGTCGCGCAGCGGGTGGCGGAGACCACAGTGGCCGCCGAGGCGCCCCTGGTCGACCGTGAGGCACGCTGGCCAGAGGCGAGCCTGAAGGAGCTGCAGCGGGAACTGGGCGGGTTGGTGGTTGACGAGCGCCTTGGCGGCCTCGGGCACGGCCTGTTGGCGGTGGCGAGGGTCGGGGAGATCGTCGGCCGCCATTGCGCCTCGACGTCGATCTGTTTCGGCATGCACCTTGTCGCATCCGCCGTGGTGGGGGCCAAGGCGACCGCGCGGCAGGAACAGGAGTACCTACGCCCCATTGCCGCCGGCGAGCACCTGAGCACGCTGGCGTTCTCGGAGCCGGGTACGGGCAGCGAGTTCTGGCTGCCGCAGTGCCGCCTGCATTCGGACGGTGACATTTTCCGGGTTACCGGCACAAAAAGCTTCGTGACCAACGCCACGCACGCCGACTCGTACGTGCTCAATCTCGTCCGGGCGGCGTCACCGACCGCACCGGGCAGCTTCTCGGTCGCGGTCCTCGACGCCCGTACCCCGGGCCTGGAGTGGGGTCCGCCCTGGCACGGGTTCGGGATGCGCGGCAACGACTCCCGGTCTCTTCGCCTGCATGACGTACCCGTGGAGCGCTCTCGCCTGTTGGGCGAGGAGGGCGACGAGATCTGGTACGTCTTCAACGTCGTCGCGCCGTTCTTCCTGATGGCCATGGCGGGCACCTATCTCGGCGTGGCGACGGCAGCGTTGGAGACCGCCCGGGAACACCTGACGCGGAGGCGCCACACCCACAGCGGGCGGCAGCTGTCCACGCACCCGGTTCTGCAGCACCGGCTTGGCAGTCTCTGGGCGAGCGTCGAGCGGACCCGGAGGCTGTTGTACTTCGCCGCCGAGGAGGCACAGTCGGGCGGCCCGGTGGCACTGCCGGCGCTGTGTTCGGCGAAGGCCGAGGTCGCCCAGACGGTCGAGACGGTCACCAACGAGGCGATGACGCTCGTCGGTGGGATCGGATACGGCAGCGACGGCGACCTGCACCGCCATCTCCGCGACGGCCGGGCGGCGCATGTCATGTCACCGACCACGGACATCCTGCGGACCTGGGTGGGGCGCGCGCTGCTCAACGAGCCCCTGCTGGAGGACTGAGCCGGGTGGCGCACCGTATCGTCCTGGCGGGCCTGCCGGCCACGGCCGTCGGGGCAGGCGCGCGCTCGGGCGCCGAGGTGTTGACGATTCCGTCGGCACGCCTCACTGCCGAGGTGGTCACGGCACCGGTCGACGGGCGACGTCCCGACTGCGCCGTGGTGGTCCTCGGCCCCGACTCCGCCGATCCCTTCGCGGTCGTGCACGCGCTGCAGCCAGCCCGCAACCATATCGGCGTCATCGTCGTCGGCGGCTCACCGGCGACTGGTATCGACCCGCTGGGGTTGATGACCGGCCGGCATGTCGTCCACCTGCCCCTCGACCGGGTCGAGGAGCTTGATGCCGTGATCGCCGAGCGGTTCGCCGCGCTGGAGAACGAACGCCGCCACCGTGCTCTGCGCGCGACCGCGCAGGCGCAGCTGACCGCCGGGCACGCGAGTGTTCGGCGTCGAGTCGGTGACCGGCTGTTCGGGGAGATGCTGGCCCAGGCTCCGATCAGTGTGGTTCTGACCGATCTGGGCGGCAGGGTCATGGCGTGGAACGACCGCGCCGGTCAGCTGCTCGGCCTGACCGAGCCCGATTGCCTTCACCGCGACGTCACGCGGCTGTTCGATCAGCCGGCTGCGGTCGCGTCGCACCTGGGTCTCGCCTCACCGCAGGGACCGGACGACCGGTCGGCCGCGCTGGCCTCGAGCGAGCGTCCGGTCACGTTCAGCCGGACTCAGGCGGACAACGGTGTGTCACACCTGCGCCTCACCGGGCAGCGGATCACCGACGACGTCGGACACGCACGGCTGCTCATCATCGCCGAGGACGTGACGGAGGCTGTGGAAGGTCAACGGCAGATCATGCGGCACAGCCGGCAGAACCTGATCGCCTCAGAAGTAGCCGCCGCCATGACCGCCACCGGCTCCCTGGCCGAGGCGCTGCGGCGATGCAGCAACGTCATCACCGCCCAGCTGGGCTTCGCCGCTACGGCCATCTGGCTGTACCACCACGACAGCGACACCTTCTCGCTCCAGGCCAGTTCCGGGCCGGCCGACGACATCCTGCGCGCTCATCACCACGTCGCCATGGGCGAGGGTCCGGTCGGCCGGATCGGCGTCCAGCGGAACCCGCTCGTCGTCGCCGAGCCGCTGCGCCCGCCGACTCCCCGGGGAGAGCGGGCGTCGCCGCCGTACTCCTTCGCCGGCTACCCACTGATCAGCGGTGACGAACTGGTCGGGGTGCTCGGCGTGCTCCACCCCGGGTGTCCTGACGCCGCGGCGCTGGCTCCGCTGCCCGCGATGGCGCGTCAGGTGGCCCTCGGCATACGTCAGTCGCTGCTGTACCAGCGAACCGTCACCGTGGCCGAGGCGCTGCAGAAGCCCCTGCTCCCGCCCGCGCTGCCCACGATCGCCGGCCTCGACCTGGCCGCACGCTACCAGGCACACGGCGACGGCACCCGCATCGGCGGTGACTTCTACGACGTGTTCGAACTGCCCGACCGACGGTACGCCATCATGCTGGGCGACGTCTGCGGCAAGGGGCCGGAGGCCGCCGCGGCGACTGGACTCGTACGGCACACGATCTGGACCGCGGCGCAGCACCGCGCCGAAGCCGACTACGTCCTGCCGCTGGTGAACCGGGCTCTGCTCCGAATCGGCGACGCCCGGTTCTGCACCCTGGCGTACGGTCTGCTCGCAAACGCGGGACAGGCGGGGGCCACCATCGAGCTGACCTGTGCCGGGCATCCGCCGCCGGTCATCCGCCAACGGGGCCGCACGCGCCTCAGTAGCGCCCGAGGCACGCTGCTGGGTGTCACGGGGCGCCTCAACCTACGCGGCGAAACGGTGACGCTCTCCCCCGGGGACGCGCTGGTCTGCTACACCGACGGCTTCACCGACGGTGCGGGCTCGCATGACGAGCGCCAGCCCGCCGACATCGCGGACGATGTCGCGGGCATCGCCTCCGCGCCGGGGGTCAGCGCCGCCGTCATCGCCGACACGCTGCTCACCCGTGCCCGGACCCGGCTCGGCACGAGGCTGCGCGACGATCTCGCTGCACTGGTCGTCACGGTGCCGGCGCGCTAGTGCTGCGGCTCCGTGCGTCGTCGCCGCCCGGTGGTCACACCCGCATCCCGCCAGCCTCACGAAACCACCGCGATCCGACCGGTTGCGACACGCCCACCTCCACCGCCGCCGTGCTCGCTGGAAAGCCCCTCAGCGATCAGATCCCAGAACGCTGCCGCTGTTCGCGCCGACAGACCGGCGGGCACCCCGGGTGTGCCGCACGCCTGCACGCGCTCGCGGGGCATCCACACTTCTGCACATGTCTACACGGGCTCCTGGTGCTTTGATGCATGAGCAACGGTGCCCGCTGAGGGTAATCGGGAGGGTTGATGCCACGAGTGCGGTGTGCTGCTGGGCTCGTTGTGCTTGTCTGGGTGCTTGCCGGGTGCACAGCCAACGACGCTCCGGCCGGGGCCGGCCCGAGCCCGTCGTCGGGCGTGGGCACTGCCGGGCCGGGCGCGGCCGGCGCGGGCGACCCGTACGTCCCGACGTCCGGCAACGGTGGCTACGACGTCGCGGCGTACGACTTGGACCTGCGCTTTGATCCGCGCACCGACTGGCTGTCCGGCACCGCCACGCTGACGGTGACCACCACCGCCGCCTTGTCCAGCTTCAACCTCGACCTGGCCCACCTGCGGGCCACGTCAGTCACCGTCGACGGCGTGGCGGCGCGTCACCGGGCCGACGGCAACGAGCTGGTGGTCGAGCCCGCCACGCCGCTTGCCGCGGGTCAGCGGTTCGTCACCGAGATCGCCTACGAGGGCAAGCCCGCCCCGCTGACCCACGGGGTGCTCGGCGCGGGCGGGTTCCTGCACACCGACGACGGCGCGATCGCGCTCGGCCAGCCGGAGTCGGCCAGCACGTGGTTCCCGGTCAACGACCACCCGTCGGACAAGGCGACCTTCACACTCGCGATCGCCGTCCCCGAGGGCCTGGAGGCGCTCAGCAACGGTGTGCCGGGCAAGCACACCACCACCGGGGGGTGGACCACCTGGCGGTGGGCGGAACGCTCACCGATGGCCAGCTACGTGGCCACCCTCGTCGTCGGCCAGTACCGGGTGCGTACCGGCACCCACGCCGGCAAACCGATCGTCACCGCGATCGCCGCGGACCTGCCCGCCGGCGGGCACGCGGAACGGTCCCTGGCCCGCACCGGCGAGATCGCCGACTTCCTCGCCACCCGCTTCGGGCCGTACCCCTTCGCCGCGTACGGCGGCATCGCCGTGGCGCACGAAGACATCAGCTTCGCCCTGGAGACGCAGTCCCGGCCGGTGTACGGGCCGGCGTTCTTCCGCCAGGCCCCCGACACCGTCATCGTCGCGCACGAGCTGGCCCACCAGTGGTTCGGCAACAGCGTCTCGATCACCCGATGGCAGGACATCTGGCTCAACGAGGGCTTCGCAACGTACGCCCACTGGCTTTGGGCTGAGCACGACCTCGGCGTTCCCGTGCAGCAGAACTTCGACACCAACTACAGCGGCTTCGACTGGTCAGTACCACCGGGCAACCCCGGCGCCAGCAACATGCGCAGCGGTGCGGTGTACCTGCGCGGGGCCATGACCCTACACGCGCTCCGGCTGACCGTCGGCAACGACACCTTCTTCCGCATCCTCAAGACCTGGACACAGCAACACCGCGACGACAACGTCACCACCGCCGACTTCATCACCCACGCCGAACAGGTCTCCGGCGAGCAGCTCGACACCCTGTTCGACGAGTGGCTGTTCAGCAGCACCCAACCCCCGAAACCACGCTAAGCGCCTGGTCTACCAACGCACCGCCGCTGCTGCTGCGCCTGGACGGCGACCGTGCGCGCGGCCGTCAACGCCGGCGGCAGCCAGGTGCAGTGACCGGCCGCGTGCTGGCCTCGGCGGCTCACCTCGCAGGCGCGGTTGCGCCCGCGGTTCCTTCGAGCGGAACGACGTGCATCGCGATGCTGCGGAGCTTCTCGCAGGTCTCCTCGAACTCACGGGCGGGCCGCGACTGCGCCACGATGCCGGCGCCGGCGCGAAGCCAGGTGCGACCGCCCTGCTGGAAGATGGAACGCAGCACGAGCGCCGCGTCCATCGCACCCGTGTGGTCGACGGCGAACACGGCACCGCTGTAGAGCCCGCGGGGCAGCGTTTCGTGCCGGTGGATGGCCGCATAGGCGTCTGTCTTCGGCACGCCGGAGGCGGTGACCGCCGGGAACAGAGCCTCGAACGCCCGCCACGGGCCGACTCCGGCGGGGAGCTGTCCGGTGACCGATGAGGCGAGGTGCTGGACGCTTCCGCGCTCCTTGACCGTCATGAAGTTGTCGACCCGCACGCTGTCGGTTCCGCACAGCTCGACGAGTTCGTCGTACGCGACCTTCACCGAGATGGCGTGCTCGAAGATTTCCTTCGCGTCGCTGAGCAGGTCGCTGCGCCGGTCCAGGTCGTGTTCGGCGATCCCGGCCAGCGCCCGGGTGCCGGCCAGCGGCTGTGTGCGGACCAGGCCGCTGGGTCCGACCTCCACCACGATCTCGGGGCTGAAGCCGGCCGCGCGGACGCCGCCCGCGTCCAGCAGGAACGACCGGGCGGGGGTGTTGCAGCGGCGACCGACGACGTAGGTGCCGACCAGGTCCACCGGCCGCTCCACGGGCAGCACCCGCGACAGGATCACCTTCTGGAGCTTGCGGTCCTCGATCTCCTGGACGGCCGCGGCGACGGCGTCGCAGTACCGCTCGCGGTCCCCGCCCACGACGTCGACGGGGCGCGGCTGGTACCGGCGTTCGGGGATGTCGCCGGCGAGCAGCCCGCCGATGCGTCGCGTCTCGTCCGGGTGGGTGCTGCGGACGGTGGCCCTGCCCGGTTCGAGCGTCACCTCGGTGTGCGGGATCATCAGGTGCAGGAGCGGGTGGTCGCAGAGCAGGTCGGTGCGGCCGGCGTTGGCGTAGGCGAGTTCGAAGCCAGCCCAGCCGTACGCCCGCCACTCTGCCAGGCCGAGGCCGCCGAGCTTGTCGAGCAGTTCGGTGACCCGGTCCAGTGGGGCGCCGCTCCAGGGTAGAGTGTGCTGCTCTCCGTCACGGGTGGTCAGCACGGCGGCGGTCGTGTCGACCCGGATCTCGGCGAGGGACCCGATGCCGATCGAGTATCGCCCGCCGCTCTCGTAGAGGACGTACGGTTCGGTGATGGTCTCGACGACGCGGGCGGCGGCGGACAGCGGGTCGCCGGTGAAGACGCCGTCGATCTCGTCGTACGTCGGGGTGGCCGGAGGGGCGGTGACGTCGGGCTTGGAGTGCATTGACAACTCCTGTTCGTGGGATTCCGGCGCGGCGGATGGACGCGAGTCCTCAGGTGGACCGCGGGGTCAGCTTGGCCGCGATGTCGGCGGCCAGGGCGTTCTTGTCGACCTTGCCGACGCCCGTGCCCGGCAGCCGCTCGATGACCTCCAGGCGGTCGGGCAGCTTGTAGTCGGCCAGCCCGCGCGTGCGCAGGAAGTCGTTCACCGCGGCCAGGGTGAGGCCGGGCGTGCGGGGCACGACGTACGCGCAGCCGCGCTCGCCCAGCATCGGATCGGGCATGCCGACCAACGCGGCGTCGAGGACGTCGGGGTGCGCCAGCAGGTGCCCCTCCACCTCCACGGCGGAGATCTTCTCGCCGCCCCGGTTGATGACGTCCTTCGCCCGTCCGGTGACGACGAGGTGCCCGCTCGGCGTGGCCCGGACCAGATCACCGGTGCGGTAGAAGCCGTCGGCGGTGAACGCCCGCGCGTTGTGCGCGGCGGCACGGTAGTACCCGCGCAGGGTGTAGGGCCCGCGGGTGAGCAGCTCGCCGACCTCGCCGGGGGGTACGTCCGCGCCGTCGGGGTCGACGATGCGGACCTCGTCCGCCGGTGACATGGGGCGTCCCTGAGTGTTCAGGACGATCTCGTCGGGGTCCTCGGGGCGGGTGAAGCACAGCAGGCCCTCGGCCATGCCGTACACCTGCTGGAGCCGGCAGCCCAGCCTGGGGCGCACCTGCGCGGCGACCTGCGGCGCCAGTTTGGCGCCGCCTACCTGCAGCATCCGCAGGCTCGACAGGTCCCGCCGGGCGACGCCGGCGGCCTCGATCCACAGCATCGCCAGGGGCGGCACCAGCGCGGTGACGGTGACGCGTTCCCGCTCGATGAGCGGGAACGCATCCGGCGGGCTCGGACTCGGGGCGAGCACCACGGTGCCGCCCGCGCCGAGCGTGCCCAGCACGCCCGGGCAGCCGAGCGCGAAGTTGTGGGCCGCCGGCAGGGCCGCCAGGTAGACGGTCGTGGTGTCCAGCTGGCACACCTCGGCGCTGGCCCGAACGTTGTAGGCGTAGTCGTCGTGGGTGCGGGGGATCAGCTTGGGCAGGCCGGTGGTCCCCCCCGAGAGCAGGAACAGGGCCACCGACCCGGGCTCGGGCTCGGGCAGCGCAGCGGACTCGGCCGGGGCCAGCTCGGACAGCTCCTCGACGGTCAGGACGTGCCGCAGCGTCGCCACGCTCCGTCGTACCTCGGCGGCCAGGGCCCGGTAGTCGAACCCCGCGTGGGTCCGCGGTGCGACGTAGGCCACCGCCCCGCTTGTCGTGCAGAGGTAGGAGATCTCGCTGGACCGGTGCGCGGGCAGGGCGAGCACGGGCGCCGCGCCGAGCCGGAACAGCGCGAAGCACAGGACCACGAACTCGGGGACATTGGGCAGGTGCACGACCACGCGGTCGCCCGGCCGGAGGCCGATCCGGTGCAGCCCGGCGGCGAGCCGGTCGACGCGCTCGTCCAGCTCCGCGTACGTCCACCGGTCGTCGCCGGCCACCAGCGCCGTGCGGGCGGCGTGGCGGGCCGACCACTCCCGCAGCAGGCCGCCGAGGGTGCGGCCCTGCCAGTAGCCGGCGCGCCGGTACCGGTCGGCGAACTCGGCGGGCCAGGCCACCAGGTCGGGACCAGGTTCTTCAGCCATCGGGACTCCCCGGGACGTGGGTGGCGGATCAGACGACGTCGGTGCGGGACTTGGCGATCGTGTCGGCCAGCTCGCCGAGGACCTTGGCGTACTGCTGGTAGCTCGACGGCGTCTCCGCCCGCCACGGCGCGACCTGGCCGGCCTTGACCGCGGGCAGCAGCTTCCAGGTGGGGAACTTGGCGGCGAGCTGGTCGCTGGTCATGCCGAGGGCCCGGGCGTCCTCCAGGAGGAGATCGGCCGGATACGTGTCCGCCTTCTCCCAGCTCAGCTGCTCGAAGCCGAAGGCGGGGTTGGGCCTGGCCGGCGCGACGACGTCGACGCCGAGGCTCTGGAAGTACTTCACGTCGCCGTGGAAGGCCGGGTCGGCGACCCAGAAGCCCTCCTCCTGCCCGATCGTGACGGCGACCCTGAGCCCCGCCTTGTCCCTGGCCGCCTGCCGGACCCGCTCGGACGCCGCGTCGAACTCGGACCGGGCCTGCGTCACGGACGGGGCGGCGAGGTCCGCGCCGAGCGAGGCGGCGAGCGCCCCGAACCGCTCGATGGCCTTGTCGGCGGAGACGCCGTCGAGCTTGATGCCGACGATCGGCGCGAGCGATTCGATCTTGCTCTGCGACTCGGTGGGGACGTACCACAGCGCCGACCCGTACATGATCGTGACGACCAGGTCGGGCTTCAACGCGGCGTACTGCTCGAGGTGGAACTCGCCGAAGCTGGCGCCGACCGACGTCACGGCGCCCGGGTCGACGTTGCCCAGCTGCGGGTCCTTCGCGCCGTCCGGGCCCTTCTGCGGGCCGAAGACGCCGACCGGGCGGACGCCGAAGTCCCACAGCGCGGCCGCGGCGTGCACCTGGGCGACGATCCGCTGCGGGCGCCTGGGCAGGCTGATCTTCGTGCCGCGGTCGTCGGTGAACTCCCACGGCCCGGTGGACTCGGGCGTGGCCCCGCCCCCCTCGGCTGCCCGGCTCGCGCCGGTGTCGTCACCGCAGCCGGTGAGGAGGAGGCCGAGCGCGGCCGATCCGCCGAACAGCAGCCGCCGGCGGGTCGTCGTGCGGGGCAGCGGGGTCATGGTGTTCCTTCCGGTGTGAGGGTGTGGTGGCGGCCGTAGGGCAGCACCAACGGCGTACCGCTGACCGGGTCGGTGATGACCTGGCAGCGCAGCGCGAAGACGGTGTCGACCAGGTCGGCGGTGACCGCCGCGCCGGGCGGGCCCTCGGCGACGATCCGACCGGCCCGCATCGCCACGAGGTGGTCGGCGTAGCGGCAGGCCAGGTTGAGGTCGTGCAGCACCAGGACGACGGTGCGGCCCTGCTCCCGGTTGAGGTCGGTGATGAGGTCCAGGACGTCGATCTGGTGGGCCAGGTCGAGGTGCGTGGTGGGTTCGTCGAGCAGCAGCACGGCGGTCTGCTGGGCGAGCGCCATGGCGATCCAGGCGCGTTGGCGCTGGCCGCCGGACAGCTCGTCGACCGGGCGGTCGGCGTACTCGGTCGTCGATGTCGCCTCGAGTGCGGCCGTCACGGCCGCCTCGTCGGCCGGCGACCACTGCCGCCACCACGTCTGGTGTGGACTGCGTCCACGGCGCACGAGGTCGTGCACGGTGATGCCGTCGGGTGCGACCGGCGACTGCGGCAGGATGCCCACGCTGCGGGCGACCTGCCGGGTGGGCATGGTGTGGATTGCCCGGCCGTCCAGGTACACCGCTCCGGCGGCCGGCTTGAGCAGCCGGGACAGGCCGCGCAGCAGGGTCGACTTGCCGCTGCCGTTGGCGCCGACCACGACGGTCACCCGGCCCTGCGGGACGACGAGGTCGAGGTCGTCGACGACGGTGCGGTCGTCGTAGCACAGCCGCACCTTGTTCGCGCGCAGGTTCATGACTCAGCCTCTCGAGCCGACGCGGTTGACGCGGGCCAGCAGCCACAGCAGGTAGGGTCCGCCGAGCGCGCCGGTCACGACGCCGACCGGCAGTTCGGTGCCGGGAATCGCCTCGCGGGCGACCAGGTCGGCGGCGAGCACCAGGAGCGCGCCGGTCAGTGCCGCGGCGACCAGCGGCGGTGCCGGCGTGCGGACCAGCCGCCGGGCGATCTGCGGCGCGGTCAGGGCCACGAACCCGACCGGTCCGGCGGCCGCGGTCGCCACCGCCACGAGGCCGACCCCCGCGAGCAGCACCCCCAGCCGGGCCCGCTGCACCGGTACGCCCAGCCCGCGTGCGACGTCGTCGCCGAGCTGCAGGTCCAGCAGCCACCGGTGCAGCAGCAGGGCCAGCGGGACCAGGACGGCGACGGCGACGGCGAGCGGCCTGACGTGCTGCCAGCCGCGGCCGCTGAGGTTGCCGACGAGCCAGTGCAGGGCCTGCTGGGTCTGGTAGATGTTCCCCTTGAGCAGCAGGTAGTTGGTGACGCTCGCGCACAGCGCCGCGATCCCGATACCGACCAGCACGATGCGGTAGCTGGTGGTGCCGCGGCGCCACGCCAGCGCGTAGGCGGCGACGGCACTGGTCACCCCGCCGATCAGCGCGACCGTCGAGAGCGCCAGCCCACCGCCGACGCCGAGCAGGATGCCGGCGACCGCGGCCAGGCCGGCGCCCTGGGTGACACCGATGATGTCGGGACTGGCCAGGGGGTTGCGGGTCAGTGCCTGGAAGAGCGCGCCGGACAGGCCGAACGCCGCGCCGGCGAGCAGTCCGACCAGGGCGCGGGGGAGCCGCAGCGAGTGGACGATGAACGCGGTGGCGGCGTCCGTGGTTCCGGTGAGGGCGGCGATCGCGTCGGCGACGGGCAGCGGGAAGTCGCCGGTGGCGATCTCCAGCACGAACGCCAGTCCGACGAGGGGCACCAGCACGGCGCACACCGCCGCCGCGCGACGGCTCACCACACCCGACACCGGCGCGATGCTGAGCCGGAAGGTTCTCGCCACGTCACAGCTCGCGGAGGCGGGTGCGGCGGACGAGGGCGATGAAGAACGGCGCCCCCACGGCGGCGACCACGATGCCGGCCTGCACCTCGTCCGGGCGGGCGATGACGCGGCCGGTGATGTCGGCCGCCAGCAGCAGCGCCGCTCCCAGCACCGCCGAGTAGGCGAGGATCCAGCGCTGGTCGGGTCCCACGACGGCCCGGGCGGCGTGCGGCACGATCAGTCCGACGAACGCGATGGGCCCGCACACGGCGGTCGCACCGCCGGCCAGCAGGGTGATCGCCGCCACGGCCCGCGCCCGGACCAGCCAGATCCGCTGCCCGAGTGACCGGGCGACGTCGTCGCCGAGCGCGAGGCTGTTCAGCGCCGGGGCGACGCTGGCGGCGAGCGCGGCCCCGACGAGCAGGAAGAGCGCGACCGCGGCCAGCGTCTGCCGGTCGATGCCGGTGAGCGCCCCGATCACCCAGAAGCGGTACTTCTCCAGGGCCCGCACGTCCGTCAGCACCACCGCGCTGATCAGCGCGAACAGCAGCGCGGAGACGGCCGCCCCGGCGATCGCCAGCGTGGCCGGGGTGGCGCCGCCGCGGCCGCCGCCGCCGACCAGGTAGACCACCAGCATGGCCGCGAGTGCTCCGGCGAAGGCGAACCAGACGTAGCCGAAGAGGGACCCGATGCCGAGCAGACCGCTGGCGAGCACCACCCCGAGGGACGCGCCGGCGCTGATGCCCAGGATGCCCGGATCGGCGAGCGGGTTGCGGGTCACCCCCTGGATGAGTGCCCCGGCCATGCCCAGGGCGGCGCCGGCCAGCAGCCCCAGGGCGGTGCGCGGCAGCCGCATCCCCGCCACCACCGCCGCGTCCCATCCGTCCACTGACGGCGACAGACCGGCCACGACCTGGGCCGCGCTGATCCCGCGCACCCCGACGAACACCGATGCGAGCGTCAGCCCGGCCACCGCGAACAGGGCGATGAGCAGGCCGGTCAGGCGCCGGCTACGGTTTCCGGGCACGGTGACGTCGCGGCGTTCGAGAGTGCGGAGCACGCGGTTAGGGTAGCCACACCTAATCTTCTTGCCAAGACTGGATATTCAGGTAAGCCTCACCTAAGCTATCGCCTGCCGCTGTCGGCAGTCCACTGTCTGTGACGCCGACCCATGTCCATTGCCGCCGGTCCGCATCGGACCCGGGGAGAGGCGTAGCTCGTCGTGCCCGAAACGCAGGCGCTCAGGTCGCAGGACGTTGCCGCACGCCGGCAGGAGTTGATGCGGCGCATGCTCCGCGCCGAGGGCCTCGGTGACGCCCCCGCCGGCGGGGGCGTCACGCCGCGTGGGCAGCGGACCGCCCCGCTGTCCGCCGCGCAGCGTCGCATGTGGTTCCACCAGCAGCTCAGCCCCGGCAGCGCGGCGTACAACATCTGCGTGGCCATCCGGCTCGACGGCCCGCTCGACGCCGCCCGGTTCGCGGCCAGCGTGCGCGCCGCGGTCGGCCGGCACGACATCCTCCGCACCACCTACCGAGCCGCCGAGGACGGCACGCCGTCCCAGGTGGTGCGGCCGGAGCTGGTGATCGACGTACCGGTGACCGACGCGGACGACGCGGCGGTCGACGCGTACGCCCGTGCCGACGGCGCCCGCCCCTTCGACCTGGCCGGTGAGCCGCCGATCCGGCTGCGGCTGCTGCGCCTGGGTCCCACCGCGCACGTCCTGCTCCTGGTCGCCCACCACATCGCCTGGGACGACGCGAGCTGGCAGGTCCTGCTCGGCGACGTGGCGCGCGGCTACGCCGGCGCGGAACCGGCCGCCGAACCGCCGGTGCGCTACGCCGACTTCGCCGCGTGGGAGCACGAGCGGCCGCCGGCCCCGATGTCGTACTGGCTCGACCGGCTCACCCCGCCCCCGGCGGGTCTGGCGCTGCCCACCGACCGGCCCCGGCCGCCGACCCCCGACGAGACCGGCGGGCGGGGCCGGTCGGTGGGCAGCGCCAGACC
>DATMJT010000652.1:0-4156 GCA_035553735.1 Pilimelia sp. | reverse complement strand
GCGCTACGTCGTGCAGGGCGCCGGCCGCACGCTGCAGGTCGGCGCGGACCAGCGGGGCGTGGTGGTGACGGGGCTGACCAACGGCGAGACGTACGCGTTCACGGTGCACGCGGTCAACGCCAGGGGCGCGGGCCCGAAGCGCACCAGCAACAAGGTGATGCCCACCGCCGAGGTGCCGGACCCGCCGACCAGCGTGTCGGCGACGGCCAAGCCGGACGGCACGGTGGAGGTCCGCTGGCCGGCGGCGGACGGCCAGGGCCGGTCGATCGCCCGCTACTCCGTCTCGGTGGTCTCGGAGGGGGTCACCGCCACGCTGGGCGATGCGACCGAGACCACCCTGACGGTCCCGGACGGTCAGCTGGAGTACGGCCGGCAGTACGCGTTCAGCGTGGTGGCCGTCAACGACCGGGGCGCGGCCTCGAAGTCCTCGCCGGTGAGCGACACCGTGGTGCCGTTCACCGTGCCCGGCGCGGTGGGCGCGCTGTCCGCCGGCCCCGTGGCGGAGCAGCGCGGCGCCGTGCGGGTGCAGTGGCAGCCGGCCGCCGACCACGGCCGCCCGGTCACCGGGTACGTGGTGACCGCGGCCGGCGCGGCCCGGGAGGTGGCCGACACCTCCGTGGTGCTCACCGGGCTGCCCGACGGCAAGCCGGTCACCGTCGAGGTGAAGGCGGTCAACGAGGCGGGCGAGGGGCCGGGGCAGACGGCCGTCGCGGCCCCGGTGGCGGTGCCGGTGGTCAACGTGTCGACCAGGTCCGCGACCACCACGGCGATCACGGTGCAGGCCAGCCTGTCGGCGGGTGCCCAGGGGGCGACGTGCGTGCTCAGCGTGGGCGGCAAGCGTTCCGCCACGGTGGCGTGCGGCGAGAGGATGACCGTCTCGGGGCTCTACCCCGGCACCAGTTACGACTTCACGGTCACGGCGACAAACGTGGCCGGGCGCGGCACCAAGGCCGGCACCCAGGTGACCACCGCGATGTTCGGGCGGGCGCACTGCACGACCAGCAGCGACAGCCCGGAGCACCGGGCCTGGTGCCGGGACCCGGACAACGCCCTGGAGCTGCAGCGCGACCCGACCAGGCTGCACTCGCAGCAGGTGGGCCGCACCGAGCACGGCGAGCGCTACGAGACCGTCTGCCGCTACGACAACGGCGTCGAGGTGTACGCCTACATCTACAACAACGACCGGCGCAGCCGGATCTGGATCAAGATCAAGGCACAGGGCGGCGAGTACTACACTCCGTGGGCCTGGTTCAATCTCGACGGCGGCGCCCACCCGTCGGTGCTGCGCCCGTGCTGAGGCGCGGCGGGGCGCCGGCCGTCCCGAGTCCGACGCGCCTGGAGCACCGACCGTGAGCACGCCCGCCGAGCCGCTCGACCCCGTCCGGGTACGGGCGTTCGCCGAGATCGGCGCCCGGCTGGCCGGACAGGTCTCCACCGTGGTGCTGGGCAAGCCGCAGGTGGTGCGCCTGGCGGTCACCGCCCTGCTGGCGCAGGGCCACCTGCTACTGGAGGACGTCCCCGGGGTGGGCAAGACCACCCTGGCCCGGGCGGTCGCCGCCTCGGTGCGCGGCCAGTGGCGGCGGGTGCAGTTCACGCCCGACCTGCTGCCCGCCGACGTCACCGGCGTGACGGTCTTCAACCAGGGCACGGGTGCCTTCCAGTTCCACCCCGGTCCGGTCTTCGCCAACATCGTCATCGCCGACGAGATCAACCGGGCGTCGCCGAAGACCCAGTCGGCGCTGCTGGAGGTCATGGAGGAGCGCACCGTGACCGTCGACGGGGTGCGCCACCCGGTGCCCCGACCGTTCCTGGTGGTGGCCACCCAGAACCCGGTGGAGATGGACGGCACCTACCGGCTGCCCGAGGCGCAGCTCGACCGGTTCCTGATGAAGCTGTCGGTGGGTTACCCCGACGAGGCGGTGGAGATCGAGGTGCTGCGGGGGGCGGCGGTGCGCTCCCCCGAGTCGCTGGAGCCGGTCACCGACACCGGCACGATCGGCGAAATGATCCGCTTCGCCGAGGGCGTGCACATCGCCGACCCGCTGTACGCGTACGCGGTGCGGCTGGCCGCGGTGACCCGGCGCCACCCGCAGGTGCGGGTCGGGGTGAGCCCGCGCGGGGTGATCGCGCTGACCCGCGCGGCCGCGGTCTGGGCGCTGCTGTCCGGGCGCGGCTACGTGCTGCCCGAGGATCTCAAGGCGCTCGTCGAGCCGGTCTTCGCGCACCGCATCCTGCTGTCGGCCGAGGCGCTGCTGCGCGGCGTGGCCGCCGGCGAGGTGCTGCGCGAGGCGGTGGAGTCGGTGCCGGTGCCCGTCCCCGCCGGAGTCTGAGGTCGGGTGAGGATCACCGCCCGCGGCGTGGGGCTGTCCGCGGCCGGCGTGGCCGCCCTGGCGGCCGGATTCGGGTTCGGCTACGCCGAGCTGACCGTGCTGGGCACGGCCGCACTTGTCGCGGTGCTCCTGGCGTGCGGCGGCGCGGCCTGGCGGCCCCCGTTGGAGGTGTCCCGCGAGGCCGAGCCGGACCGGGTCGGCCGGGGCGCGCCGTGCGCGGTAGTGCTCACGGTGCGCAACACCAGCCGGCTGCGGGTCGCCACCCTGGTGGCCGAGGACCGGTGCGGCCGGCGCGCGGTGCCGGTGCCGCTGGTGCGCCTGCGGCCCGGCCGCGAGACGACGGTGCGCTACCCGGTGCCGACCGACCGGCGGGGCGTGGTGCCGGTCGGCCCGCTGCGGATCAGCCGGGTCGATCCGCTCGGCCTGGTCACCGTCCGCCGGGGCCACGGCGCGGTTATCCGGGTGTGGGTGCACCCGCGCGTGCACCCGCTCACCGCGGTGCCCGCCGGCGTGGCCCGCAGCCTGGACGGCCGGGTCGACCGGGTGCCGCACGGCAGCATCACCTTCGACGCCCTGCGCGAGTACGTGGTGGGCGACGAGCTGCGGCACGTGCACTGGCGCACCAGCGCCCGGGTGGGCGAGCTGATGGTCCGCGAGCACGTCGACACCAGCCTGCCACGGTTGGTGGTGTTGCTGGACGACCGGGCGGCCGGCTACGGCGCCCGGTCCGGGGCCGAGGCGTTCGAGTCCGCGTGCGAGGCGGCCGCCTCGGTGGTGGTGGCGGCGCTGCGCGCGGACCTGGCGGTCGCGCTGCACCTGGCGAGCGGGGCGGCGATCGACTCCGCCGGCCGGCGCGGCACCGGCGGCGCCCGGCCGTACCTGGACCTGCTGGCCGAGGCCGAGCCGTCCCGAGCGGGCCGGGCGGAGCTGCGCCGGACGGTGCAGCGGCTGCGCCACCGCCCGCCGGGCGACACGCTGGTCTACCTGACCGGCGCCGGCGGCGAGGCGGACCTGGGCCCGGTCGCCGCGCTGCGCGGCGGCTACGCGGCGGTGCTGGCGGCCGTCTTCAGGCCGGAGCCGGCGGACGCAACGGACGCGGCTAACGCGGCGACCCGGACGCCCGGGCGGCCGGGGGGCGGGGCCGGATCGGGCGTCGGTCCCGGGCGCGGGCTGCTGGTCCTGCGGGTGGGCGACGGCGCCGACTTCGCCGCCGAGTGGAACGGGGTGCGCGCATGGTGAGGTGGCTGCGCCCGCTGGCCGTGGCGCCCGTGCTGGTCGCGATGATCGGCCTGGGCGGGCTGGCCCTGGGCCGGGTCTACCACGGCCCGCTGCTCGCCCAGCTCGTGCTCGGCGCCGGGGCCGGCGCGGTGGCGGTCAGCGCCGGCCTGCGCCGGGCACCGGCGTGGTGCGTGGCGCCGGTGTCGGTGCTGGCGCTGGCGGGGTACCTGGCGCTGGCCGCCCGGGTCAGCGCGGCGCACGCCGGCGTGCCGGGCGCCCTGCCGAGCGTGGTCTCGGACGCGCTGCGCAACGGCATCCCGCGCCTGCTGACGGCGATGATCCCCGTGGAGCCGCAGCCCGACACGGTCGTGGTACCCGTGGTCGCGGCGTGGCTGGCCGGGCTGGCCGGCGCCGAGCTGGCGCTGCGCGCCGGCCGCACGCTGCTGGGCTACGCGCCGGTGACGCTGTGGTACGTCGGCGCCCTGTACGCGGTGGGCCCCAACGCCGCGCCGGCGCTGCGGCCCACCCTGGCATACGCCGGGCTGGCGGCGCTGGGGTTGGCGGTCACCGCCCAGCCCGACCCCTCGAACAGGACCTCCGGCCACGCC
>DATMJT010000651.1:0-8082 GCA_035553735.1 Pilimelia sp. | reverse complement strand
ACAGTCTAGGGGGAGGCTTGATGGCGACCGATGACGCCGACCAGATGCTGCGCGACTTCGAACGGCGCATCGACGACCAGCTGGTCCAGGCGGACCGGGTCCGCACCGAACTGGAGGCCGTGCGCGCCACCGCCCACGGGCACGACGGTGCCGTCGAGGTGACCGTCGACTCGTCCGGTGCCCTGGCCGACCTGCACCTCACGACGGCGGCGCTGCGGCTGCGCCCCGAGGAACTGTCCGGCGAGATCCTCGCCACCGCGCGGCGGGCGCAGGCCCAGCTGGCCGAGCGGATGAGCGCCCTCATCAACGGGATTCTGGGACCCGACTCCGAGACCGCCCGGTTCGTCTCCGACACCTACCAGGAGCGGTTCCCACCCCCGCCGGAGGCCGCGGACACCGACGCCGCGTCGGGCGGCCGCGGGCCGGCGCCGGAGCGGGGGCACTGGTGAGCGTCATCGACATCGTCGTCGACGGCCTGCGTCGGCACGCGGACCGGGTGGACGAGGTGGCCGCGGAGATCTACCACGCACGGTCGGTCGCCGGTCAGGTGTCCATGCAGTCCGAGGCGTACGGCCGGTTGTGCAGCCCGATCCTCACGCCGGTACTGGGCACCCTGGAGGGCGGCGGGATCGCGGCCATGACGGCCGCCGCCTGGGGCGTGGAGGGCACCAGCGGTGCCCTCCGGGTGATGGCCTCGTCGCTGGACCTGGTGGACCAGATCGCCGCCGGCCGGGTGGCGGGGGCCGGTCGGTGAGCGGCGCCCACGTCGTCGCCCCGGTCGACGGCACCAGCTGGTACACGGGCACGGGCGTGCTGGACTACGCCATGACGGCGCGGACGGCGTTCGCCCAGGGCGACGTGACCGAGGGCATCCTCAACACGGGCGTCGCCGCGCTCGGTGCCCTGGGCGCCATCGCGGACCCGCTGGCCTACGCGATCTCCGCGGGGGTCGGCTGGGTGCTGGAGCACTGCGGGCCGTTCCGGGAGGCGCTGGACTGGCTGGCCGGGCAGCCGCACGTGATCACCTCGTTCGCGGAGACCTGGGGCAGCGTGGCGCAGGCGCTGGAGGCCGCCGGTGACCGGCTGATCGCCACGGTCGCGGCGGACACCGCGGCGTGGCGCTCCACCGCGATTGACGCGTACCGGCTGCTCGCCGAGGGCCAGGCCAACCTGATCAAGGCGACGGGGGTGGCGGCGTCCGGTGTCGGGGCGGCGGTGTCGCTGGGCGGCGTCGTCGTGGCGACCGTGCGCTGCACCGTGCGGGACCTGGTGGCCGAGGCGATCGGCAACATCGTCTCCAAGGCACTCCAGGCGCTGTTCGTGGTCACCATCCCGAAGGTGGTGGGCGAGATCATCGCACTGGTGGCCAAGTGGTCCCTGCGGATCGCCGGCTGGCTGCGCAAGCTGGTCCAGGTGATGACCAAGCTGGCCGAGCTGTGCCGGCGGCTCAAGCCGGTCTTCGACAAGGTCGACGACGCCAACCGGGCCATGATGACCCGGTTCGGCGGCACCGTGACGGTGGGCGGGCGGCCGCTGAACGCCAGCGTGCCGTTCACCGCCGGCGGCAACGCGGTCTCGGTGTCCGCGGGCGCCGCCTGGCCGGACCAGTGACCCGCGCACCGCGCCGATGATCGAACTGTCCGATCTGGAGGGTGCCCGGCGCCGCGCCGGCCGCCGCGTGCGGGCCGGGGTCCTGCGGGTGGTCGCCGTGGCCCTGGTGGTCGGGGCCGCCGTCGCCGTGGTCGCCGGCGCGCTGAGCCTGCGGGGCGCCGGGGCGGGAGCCGGCGGGTGGTGGGGCCTGGCCGGGTTGGTGGCCTGCGCCCTGCCCCTGGCGCTGGTCTGCTACGCGGCGGCCCGGGTCGACGCCCGGGAGGCCGGCGAGCGGCTGTTCCTGGACGGTCCGGTGCTGGTGGTCGCCAACGCGGACGGCCGCCACGGGTACGACCTGAGCCGGGTCCCGGTGCAGCTGGGACTGCGTGTGTTCATGTCGCGCACCCCGACCCGCCCCGTGTGGGCGTACCTGCGGGTCGGCGGGGGGCAGGGGCCGTACACGGTGGAGCTGTGCCACCCGGCCACCGGGGCGCTGCGTCCGGCGGCGGACCTGGTGGCGCTGGCCCATGCCGTGGCCGGCAACCCCGATCCGGAGGCGCAGCGGGCCGCCGGTCGGCTCCGCACGCTCGCCGCGTGGGGCAGCCTGGCTCCGCTGGATGGCGCCCGGGTGGAGGACATCCCCGTCACGCCGCCGCCTCCGGCGTGATGGACCCGTCCACCGCCGGGTCGCCCGGCCAGCGGCCGGGCTCCGGAGGACCGCGCGGGGCCGGCGGTGGGCCGGGGCGGGTCGGCGCCGGGTGGCGCCGGCTGCTGGTCGACGGGGCGCTGTGCGTGTTGGCCGGGCTGCTGGTGCTGATGGGCCTGACCGGCCTGACCCTCAGCCGCGAGGAGGGCCTGGACGCCGACGGCGGCCGGGCCGGCAACGCCTCGGTGGGGCAGTGCCGCCGCTACGGGCCGGTCAGCGGCAGCGGCCTGGGCTTCTGGTGGGACTGCGCGGTCGACGTGGCATGGGAGGACGGGACGGCGGGCCGGTACCGCACCCGTGGCTCGCTGTTCGCGCCCGGCGACCGTGCGGTGCCGGTGCGGCAGGTGCACCGGGGCGGCCGCGGAAACCTGGACGCGGCGACGCACCTGGTACGCCCGGACCGGCCGCCGTCGATCGGCATGCTCGTCGCCGGCCTGGGGTTGTTGGTCGCCGGAGGGCTGGCGGGCCTGCGGCCGGCGTTCGACGCGCTGCGCGCCGTGTCCCGCGTTCGCCCCTCGCGACGCCGCCACTAGCGACGCTGCTCTTTGGTGACGCCCGTTCCTCGGCGACGCTGCTCCTCGACGCGGCGCGCTCGGCCCCGGCGCGCTTCGCCCCCGGCGCGCTTGGCCCGGCGCGCTGGGCCCCGCGCCCCTGGGCCGGCGCGGGGAGCCGAGTCGTCGCCGCCTGCCGCGCCGAAGGGCACGCAGCTCGAGGGGCACGTAGCTCGAGGGGCACCAGAGCAAAGGAGGCGGTGACCAGCTACCCGCTCCGCCGGCCCGACTCCAGCGACCCCGATGACCCCGCGGGACGGGGAGCCGGCAGCGTCGCCCTCAGGGCCGCCAGGAGCGTTCAGCCGCGGCCGGAGTCGGGGCCAGGTCCGCGAGCTCCGGGGCGGCCGGTTGCCGGGGCGCCACCTCCAGCTGGGCCGGCGCCGGCAGCGGGTCGCCGGAGACCCCCAGGTCGGCCAGCTTCCGGGCGCTGACCAGCACCCGGGCCTCCAGGGAGCCGACGGCCCGGTTGTAGGCGGTGACCGCCGACCCCAGCGAGGAGCCGAGCTTGGTCACGTGCTCGCCCAGCGTGGACAGCCGGCCGTACAGCTCGCGGGCCAGGCCGTGCACCGCCACCGCGTTGCGGGCCAGCGCCTCCTGCCGCCAGGCGTACGCGATCGTGCGCAGCAGGGCCACCAGGGTGGCCGGCGTGGCCAGCACCACGTTGCGGGTGAAGGCGTGCTCCAGCAGGGCAGGGTCCCGTTGCAGCGCCGCGTCCAGGAACGGGTCCGCCGGCACGAACAGCACCACGAACTCGGGGGACTGGGCGAACGCCGCCCAGTAGGACTTCGCCGCCAGCGCGTCCACGTGCGCCCGCAGGTGGCGGGCGTGCGCGTCGAGCTGCCTGTCCCGCGCCGCCTCGTCGCGGGCCTCCATCGCCGACAGGTACGCGTCGAACGGCGCCTTGGCGTCGACCACCACCGAGCGTCCACCATGGAGGGTGACCACCAGGTCCGGCCGCACCGTGGCGGCGTCGGTGGCCGCGGTCACCTGCTCGGCGAAGTCGCAGTGCTCCAGCAGGCCCGCCGCCTCGACGATGCGCCGCAGCTGGTGCTCGCCCCACCGGCCGCGCACCTGAGGCGCCCGCAACGCCGCGACGAGCTGCTTGGTCTCGGTGCGCAGCTCGCTGGACACGCCGGACATGGCGCGCACCTGCTCGCGCAGCTCGGCGTACGCGTCCACCCGGTCGTGCTCCAGCTCGGCCACCCGCTGTTCGTAGCGGCGCAGCGCCTCGTGCAGCGGCGCCACCGCCCGGGCCACCGCCTCCTGCGACTGCGCGGTCGCCTCGTAGGACAGCGCCCGCAGCGACTGCTCCAGCCGCCCCTCGCCCTCCCTGGTAGCCGCCAGCGTGGCCTCCAGCCGGGCGATGTCGGCGGCGGCCCGGGCCCGGGCCGCCAGCCAGCCCACCGCGGCCCCGGCGCCCAGGCACAGCAGCACCACGACGACGGTTGCGACGCTCACCCACGGAAGCATGTCAAACGGCCAGGGCGTCCGCACCCACCGCGGCCGCGCGGGCGTGGCGCGGCCCGGCCGGCCCGCCGGCCGCCAGCCGGGCCAACCCGCCAGCCCACCGGCCCCGACCAACCCGCCGGCCCGGCCGGTCACCCGCCCGCCGGCCCGGCCGGTCACCCGCCCGCCGGCCGGTCAGCTCGTCCGGTCCGCCGCGGTCAGAAGGCGCAGGCCACCACCAGCTCGGTGGTGCGGCCGGGCAGCAGGTCGAGGGTGCCGATCCGCCCGGCGGCCCGCAGGTCGTCCGCCGCGCTGGCCAGCACCTCCAGCTGGGCGGCCGGGCCGAGCGCCTCGGCCAGCGGCACGTCGGTCTTCATGGACAGGCTCCGCTGCGACTTGGCCCGGCGCACCTGGCGCAGCGCCTCCCCGGCCACCCGCAGCACCGCCGGGTCACCGCCGGCGGCCGCCCGGTCCACCTCGTGCGTCGTCGGCCACGGTGCCCGGTGCACCGAGCCGTACCGCCACCAGGACCAGACCTCCTCGGTGACGAACGGCAGGAACGGCGCGAACAGCCGCAGCTGCACGCTCAGCGCGGTGGCCAGCGCCGCCCGCGCCGACTCCGCGCCCGGCCCGACGCCGTACGCCCGCTCCTTGACCAGCTCGATGTAGTCGTCGCAGAACGTCCAGAAGAAGCCCTCGGCCGTCTGCAGCGCCGCCGTGTGGTCGTACTCCTCGAACGCGGCGGTGGCCCGGGCGACGACCGCGGACAGCTCGGCCAGCGTCGAGGTGTCCAGCGCCGCGGTCACCGGCGCGCGCAGCGCGGCGGCCGCGCCCAGTCCCAGCGCGAACCGCGACGCGTTGAGCAGCTTGGTGGCCAGCCGCCGGCCGACCCGCAGCTGCCCCTCGTCGAAGGCCAGATCGGTGCCCGGACGCCCGCCGGCGGCCCAGTAGCGCACCGCGTCGGAGCCGTGCTGTTCCAGCAGGTCCGTCGGGGTCACCACGTTGCCGACCGACTTGGACATCTTCTTGCGGTCGGGGTCCAGGATCCAACCGGAGATGTCGACGGTGTGCCAGGGCAGCGCACCGTGCTCCAGGTGCGCGCGGACCACCGAGGAGAACAGCCAGGTCCGGATGATCTCGGGCCCCTGCGGGCGCAGGTCCATCGGGTAGACCCGGGCGAACAGGTCCGGGTCGCGCTCCCACCCGGCGGCCAGCAGCGGGGTCAGCGACGAGGTGGCCCAGGTGTCCAGCACGTCGGGGTCGGCGGTGAAGCCGAACGGCCGGTCCCGGTCCACCTCGGCGAAGCCGTCCGGCACGTCGGTGGTGGGGTCGACCGGCAGCCGGGCCTCGTCGGGCACCAGCGGGTGGGCGTAGTCGGGCGTGCCGGAGGCGTCCAGCCGGTACCACACCGGCACAGGCACCCCGAAGAACCGCTGGCGGCTCACCAGCCAGTCGCCGGTCAGCCCGCCCACCCAGTGCTCGTAACGGTGTCGCATGTGCTCCGGCACCCAGCGCAGCTGCCGCCCGCGGGCCAGCAGCTCCTCGCGCAGGGCGGCGTCCCGGCCCCCGTTGCGCAGGTACCACTGGCGGGACGCCACGATCTCCAGCGGGGCATCGCCGCGCTCGTAGAACTTCACCGGGTGGGTGATCGGCCGCGGCTCGCCGACCAACTCACCGGACGCGGCCAGCGCACGGACGATCTCCCGCCGGGCGGCCGGGACCGGGCGGCCCGCCACGGTCGCGTACGGCGCCGCCGGCACGCCGGGCGGCGGGTCGGGCCGGAACCGGCCGTCGCGGCCCAGGGCCACGCGGGTGGCCAGGTCCAGCTCCCGCCACCACGTCACGTCGGTCAGGTCGCCGAACGTGCACACCATGGCCAGGCCCGTGCCCTTGGCCGGCTCCGCCATCGGGTGCGCGCGCACCGGCACCTCGACGCCGAACAGCGGCGTGCGGGCGGTGCGGCCGACCAGGGCGGCGTACCGGTCGTCGTCGGGGTGGCAGACCAGGGCCACACAGGCCGGCAGCAGCTCGGGCCGGGTGGTGTCGACGTACACCGCCGCCGGGTCACCGCCCGGCGCGGGGCCCATGCCGTCGCTGCCCGGCGCCGGGCCCATGCCGTCGCTGCCCGGCGCTGCGTCCGTGCCGCCGTCCGGCGCCGCGTGGGCGGCCGGCGGGTCGACGCGGAAGCGCAGCCGGTGGTAGGCGCCGGGGCGCTCCCGGTCCTCCAGCTCGGCCTGGGCCACGGCGGTCTGGAAGCTCACGTCCCACAGCGTCGGAGCCTCGGCGCTGTACGCCTCACCCCGGGCCAGGTTGCGCAGGAAGGCTCGCTGCGACGCCGCGCGGGCCTGGGCGCCGATCGTCGTGTACGTCAGCGACCAGTCCACCGACAGCCCCAACCGCCGCCACAGGGCCTCGAACGCGGCCTCGTCCACGGCGGTCAGCCGGGCGCACAGCGCCACGAAGTTGCGTCGGGAGACCGGCCGGGGCGGGTCGAACGGGGCGTCCGGCGCGGTGAACCCGGGATCGTAGGGCAGCGTGGGGTCGCAGCGCACGCCGTACACGTTCTGCACCCGGCGCTCGGTGGGCAGGCCGTTGTCGTCCCAGCCCATCGGGTAGAAGACGGCCTTGCCGCGCATCCGCTGGAACCTGGCGACGGTGTCGGTGTGCGTGTAGGAGTAGACGTGGCCCACGTGCAGGGACCCGGATACGGTCGGCGGGGGAGTGTCGATCGCGTACACCTCGGCCCGGGTCTTGGACCGGTCGAAGGCGTACGTGCCCTCCTCCTGCCAGCGGCGCGACCAGGTCGCTTCAAGGCCCTCCAGCGTGGGGCGCTCGGGCAGCCCGGCGCGTTGGTGACGCTCCGTGTCCGTCATGCGGCGATCCTACGGAGCGCGCCCGGCGGCGGCGAACGCATTCCGCCGCGCCGGGCGCGCCGGGCCGGATGTCACTGCCGGCCAGCCGACTCGTGCGCCAGCAGCCACCGCTTGACCGGCAGGCCCCACCGGAAGCCGCCGAGGCCGCCGTCGGTGCGCAAGACCCGGTGGCACGGTACGAACAGTGCCGCGGCGTTGCGTGCGCAGGCCGCGGCGGCCGCGCGGATCGCGGTGGGCCGCCCGGCCAGCACCGCGAAGCCGGCGTAGGTCACCGGTTCGCCGGGCTTGACCTGCCGCAGCGTGCGCCACGCGTGCTCCAGGAACGGCCCGCCGGTGCGCTGCTCGACCGGGATCTCGTCGACGGCCGTCAGGTCCCCGTCCAGGTAGGAACGCAGCGAGGCGGTGACCGGGCCCAGGTCGGCGCGGGACCGCGGCTCGGCCCGCAGCGCAGGGTGGATGAGGCGGAGTAGGTCGGCGGGGTCGGCGGTCCAGCCGGCGGCGCGTACCGCACCGCCGTGCTCGATGACGGTCAGCGGGCCGACCGGAGTGGCGACCGTGGTGGTGTTCATGCGGCTCTCCACAATCTGATGACGGCGTAGGAACGCCAGGGGCGCCAGCGGGTGGCGTGGTGGTCCAGCGCGTTCGCCGCGCCGGGCAGGCCGAGGTTCCGGGCCCCCCGGCGTACGGCCAGGTCGCCGGGTAGGAAGACGTCGGGATCGCCGAGGCCGCGCAGGGCGACGTACCCGGCGGTCCACGGGCCGATCCCGGGCACGGCGGACAGCCACCTCCGGGCCTCGTCGCGGTCCGCGCCGGGGTCCAGGTCCAGGTGGCCGTCGGCCACCGCCCGGGCCAGGGCCCGCAGGGTCTCCCGGCGGGCCGCCGGCATCCGGTACGCCTCGTCGGGCAGACCCAGCAG
>DATMJT010000650.1:0-19663 GCA_035553735.1 Pilimelia sp. | reverse complement strand
GCTACTGGCCCACCGGCGCCCCATCGCCGCGCCAGGTCGCGGGGCCGCCGGTGGGCCAGTAGCAGCGCCGACGCCTGCTCCACCGCCGGTGGTGGCGGGGCGGCTGCCGACGGCGGCAGCCGCACGCAGGTGTCACACACTCCGCCGGTGACCGGCGCGCCGCACCGGCGGGCGGTGGCCACGGAGCCCACGGCCCGCACCGAACGCAGCAGCGGGTCACCGGTGCTGCGGGCCCGCAGCACGGCCCACGGGTCGCGGGCGGCATGTCCCAGCACGAGGTGCGGCGGGCGGTGCGCGCGGACCAGGCTCTGGCGGCAGCAGGCGTAGACGGTGCCGTCGTAGTCCACCAGCGGGGCGGCGGCGAACTCGCACGGGTCGGCCGGGTCCGCCGCGCCGACCGGCGGATCGGGCGCACCGGCACCACGAGGGCCGGCACCCGGTGGCCGAACCTCCGGCGCAGGTCGGCCACCAGTCCCGCCACGTACGGGTCGTCGTCGCCGGCTCCGCACACGTGCAGGCTCGCCTGCGGTACCCAGTCGAGGATCCGGCCCAGCGCGGCGAACACGGCGGACCGGTCCACCTCGCGCTCGTGGTAGGCGTCCAGGCTCGCGGAGAAGTGGTCCACCGCGCCGGCCGCCCGACGGATGGCGCGCGGGATCGCGGACCGGTTCGCGAAGAACATGCCGGACACCACCGCCGACCGCGTGCCGGCCCGGCGGCCGGTCACGGCCAGGTCGGCCACCAGCTCCGGGCGCAGCAGCGGCTCTCCGCCGGAGAGCACGACGGCCGCCGGGTGCTCGCCGGGGGTGAAGGAGGCGACCAGGGCGCGCAGCGCCGACTCCGCGCCGTCCGGTGAGTCCATGGTGGATCCCGTGGCGCAGTGCGCGCAGCGCAGCGGGCACCGCTGGGTCACGGCCAGCAGCGCCACCGCCGCCGGCCGCACCCGCAGGGCGATCAGGTCGGCGAGATGCACCGGACCCCCAGCAGCCGCGCCAGCGCGCCCACCAGCTCCCCGACCGCGGCCTCGCGCTGCGGGTCGGCCGTGTCCAGGATGGCCGCCAGCTGACCCAGCGCCCCCGCCGCGTCGGCGTGCCGGGCGCGTTCCCGCCGCCCCGCCAGCAGCAGGGACAGCGCCGCGCAGCTCTGCGCGGCCAGCTCGGTGAGCAGGTCGATCGCCACCATCTCGCCGACCGACTCCAGCCTGGGGTCCAGCACCTCCAGCACGCCGATGATCTCCCCCTCGTGCTCGATCGGCGCCGCCATGATGACGTCGGGCACCAGGCCCGTGCCGGCCGCGAAGTCGCGGTTGAAGCGCGCGTCCTCGGCCACGCCCCGGATGACGATCGGTTCGCCGGTGCTCGCCACCCATCCGGCTATCCCCCGGTCGGCCGGGATGGCCACCCCCACCAACTGGTCCTCGCCGACCCCCGACGACGCCTCGAAGACCAGCGCGTCGCGGTCCAGGTCGTAGAGGAACACCGAGGCCGCGGCCGCGTCGAAGGAGAGTCGGGCCAGCCGCACCGTCGAGCGGAGGATCACCTCATGGGTCGTGGCGTTCACGGCTGACTCCTCACGTTGTCCGACACCGCGGCAAGGACGTGCCGCAGCTGCGCGGTCCGAAACTCCGGGTGCTGCTGGAGGATGCGCGCGCACAGTCCGACGACGTGCGGCGCGGCGAAGCTGTTGCCGCTGACCACCTTGGTGGCGCCGCCGGGCCAGGCGACCGGGACGTTGACGCCGGGGGCGAAGAAGTCCACCGGTGGGCGTGGATTCAACTCCAGGTACTCGCCGTCGGCGTACGCGTGGGACCCGACCGAGAGCACCGACGGGAACCGCCAGGGGTAACTCACCACCGGGCTGTTGTGCGCCGCGGAGACGAGGGTGACCCCGTCGTAGAAGGCCCGGTCCGTGAGGTCGTGCAGGCGCTCCTTGAGCGCCTCGCGGCGGGTCGACAGGCTCACGTTGACCAGGGCGAAGCCCTGCTGTACCGCCCAGTGCAGCGCCGTGAGCAACACGTCGCCGTTGCCGCGCAGGTTCCGGGTCAGCACCCGGACGCTGGTCAGCTCGGCCTCCGGCGCCAGCGACCGGATGATGCCCGCGCAGGCCGTGCCGTGTCCCGCCACGTCGCCGGCGTCGTCGGGGACCACCCGCGGCTGCGGGTCACCGTCCTCGACCGTGAACTGACCGGCGATCCCGCGAACCAGCTCGTGCGTGGCGTCCACCCCGCTGTCCACCACGCACACCCGCACGCCGCGTCCGGTGGCGGCGCCCCAGGCCCACTCCCGGGTGACGGGATGCGGCGCCGGGATGCGGCCGGGGCTGACCGTGGCCCCGACGGAGTGGTGGGCGAAGCGGATGGTGCGCACCGCTCACCCCGCGTCCACGGGCGCGTACCCCAGGCGCCGGGCCGCGAGGTCGATCCGGTCCTCCCAGTTGAACTTCAGGGTCGGGCAGGGCAGGTGGCCCTCGCGCCACAGCTTCGGGCAGCTACCGCCGCACACCGGCAGCAGCGGGCACCGCCCGCACTGCTGGACCCCGTCGCCGACCTGCTCGTACCAGTCGTCGAACGGGCCCCGCGGGCGCGGCGCCGCGCCCGGGAGCTCGGCGAGGGTGGCCACCACCCCGGTGTCGCGCACGCCGGGCACCAGCGGGTGCTCGGAGCAGGAGTACACCCGGCCGGCGGGGTCGACGACCTCGCCCTGCACCGACGTGGCCCGGCAGGTGGTCCGCTTCAGTGCGGTCGGCAGGTCCGGCGCGCCCAGGCCCAGGGAGCGCGCCAGCCGAAGCCAGGCCACCTCCCGCTCGGCCATCCGGCGGGCGGCCAGCTCCACCGCCGACACGTCGTTGCCCCAGGAGTGGACCGGCATGAGGTGCAGCTCCACCTGCGGGGAGCCGAAGCCCAGGCAGGCGAGGTCGGTGAGGAGCTCCTCGACCACGTCCTCGTTCTCCGCGTCCACGTTGACGCGGATGCCGATGCGCAGGCGGGGCACCGCGCCGGAGCGCACCGCCTCGGCCAGCACCGCCACGGTGCGGTGGAAGCTGCCGATCCCGTTGCGCTTGACCCGCCGCCGGTCGTGCACCTCCGCCGGCCCGTCGATCGTCACGTCCATGGCGCCGAGCCGGCACTCGTCGTGCAGGATCTGCAGGGTGCGCGCGGTGAGCAGGCTGCCGTTGGTGGCCATCCGGGCCGTGTAGCCCACCCCGGCCGCGTCCGCGGCGGCGACGAACCGGGCGCTGAGCTCCCGGATGACCCGCATGGCGAGCAGGGGCTCGCCGCCGAACCAGGTGACGCCCACGTGGCGGGTCGCCGGGTCCGCGACGGTCGCCTCCACGCGGGACGCCAGCCGCTCCACCCGGTCCCGGTGGATCCCGCCCTTGACGTGCTCCTGCCCGCAGTAGTCACAGGCCATGTTGCAGTAGGCGGTGGGCATGATGGTGAAGCCGCGGACGCCGGGATCCGCCGAGCCCTCGCGGTAGCGGCGCAGCACGTCGGCCAGCTCGTCCTCGCCCGCGTCCACCACCGCGGCCAGGCTCCGGAGCCGGGCGAGCTGGGCGGCGTCCATGACGTCGAACGCGCCGCGGCCGAGCGCGTCGGCGGTCGACTCGTCCAGGGCGAATAGCGTGGCCCGGCGCGCCGAATAGGCCATGCGGACGCGTCGCCCCGCGGGGTCGCGGTACGGGCGACGGCCCAGCAGCAGGTACCGGCTGCGGGTGAGCGTCATCACGGGACCTCCTCGATGGCGGCGGCCCCGGCCGGGCCGCCGGGGTCGGGCTCCAACCGGGTCGTGGCGGCCGTCAGCGCGACCCGCAGGTCGGCGCTGGCGGTCGAGTACGCGCGGCCGGGCTCCACGCCCAGGCACAGGGTGACGCCGGGCCGGCGGGCGTTGACCGGTCCCTGGACGGCGCTGAACGCGCACTGCGCCGGGTGCACGCCGAAGCGCACCGCACGCACCACGTCGACGCGGTGGGTGCCCACCGCCCGCCGGAGGAAGCCGCGCAGCTGCGCGTCGGGGCAGTCCACGGCCACGACCCGGCCGTCCGCCACGGTCAGCCGCACCGCCCGACCGGCGAGCCGGGCGTCCCACCCGGTGCGCCGGTTGACCGCGATCGCGCCGTCGGCGACGAAGGTGCCGGCCGCGTCCGTGACGTCCGCCCGCACCGCACCGACCGGCCGCGCCGGTGCCGCCGGCCCCGTCCGGACGCGCAGCGCGGCTCCGCCGGTGCGCAGCAGGAGTCGGCGGTCGAGCCGGGCGAGCAGCGCCGCGACGGCGGCGTCGACCTCGGCCGCCGGGCGCCACAGCGCCAGCGGGGAGGCGGCCGGGGTGCCCGGCAGCACGGTGACGCCGGGCGGCAGGTCCGCGTCGTGGTCGACCAGGGCCACGACCGGGCCGCCGGAGGCGGGTCCGGGCGGCTCGGGGAGGCCGCCGCCGGCGTCCGGCGCCGACGCGGGCACCAGCCGGACCGGCAGCCCGGCCGACCGCGCCTGCGCGCACAGCCAGGCCGCCTCGGTGCGCCGGCCGGCGGTGAAGACGATGGTCAGCGGCGCGTGGCCGGAGCACGCGCCGAGCTCCGCGACGATGCCCCGCAGGGCCCGGCGCTCCGGTCCGGTCGGTTGACGACGCGGCCCGCGGCCCGGGGCGGCGTCCCCGGCCGCTGCCGGGCTCACCGGGCGGCTCACCGGTGGGCTCCCTGGGCCACCGGAGCGTCCACCGGACCGGGCGAGGGCGGTGGCGCCTGCGGGGGGCGCGGCGACCCAGGCGTCAGCCCGGACCCGGCGGGCGGGTCGGCGGCCACGGCCCGGACCAGCGGGCGGTACGCGAGCAGCCCCGCGAGCACCATCAGCGTCCCGGCGGCGGCGAAGACGGTGTCGATGGGGCCGAAGCTCAGCCCGGCGACGGTGCGGTCCAGGTCGCGCAGCACGGTGCTGGCGAGGAAGCCGGCCACCGCCATCGACAGCACCGACGCCAGGTACACCAACGGGTTGAGCACCGCGTTGACCCGGCCGAGCAGCTGACGGGGCGTGGCGCGCAGGACCAGCGGGCTGACCACCACGTTGACGGCGGACAGCGGGATCCCGGTGAGCGCGAGCACCGCCACCGCCACCGGCAGCGAGGTGCAGCGCGAGTAGGCGAGCACGGCCAGCCCGGTCAGCGCCAGGCCGCCGGCGAAGACCCGCACGGCGCCGAACCGCTCGGTCACCCGGCCGGCGACGAGCGCCCCGACGATGCTGCCGATCCCCAGCGCGGCGGTCAGCGTCCCCAGCCAGCCGGCGTCGGCGCCCAGGTTCTCGGTGACGAAGAAGACGTCCAGGACGTGGATGGCGCCCACCCCGAACATGTAGAGACAGACGGCCCCGGCGATGACCCGCAGACTGCGGTTCCCCGCGAAGAACCGCAGCCCGTCGGCGAACTCCCGCCGGAATCCGGCCTGCCGGCCCGGGTCCGGCGGCGGTGCGGCCGGCACCCGGACGAGCCAGACGGCGACGAGGGACAGCAGGTAGGAGGTCGCGTTCACCACCAGCGCCCAGTGCACGCCGGCCGCGAAGAGCAGCGGCGCGGCGAGCGGCGGCCCGAGGACCGCGGCGGTGCTGGCCGTGGCGCTGGCAACGCCGAACGCCCGGGCCCGGTCGGCCTCGGGCACCACGCTGGCGATGACAACGAACCGCGCCGGGTTGAAGAACTGCGAGGTCGCGCTGGTCAGCACCAGCACGGCGTAGACGACGGTCAGCTGCACGCCGACCGGCCACCGGGTGCCGGCCAACGGCAGCACCAGCAGCGCACCGCTCAGCCCGGCGCGTACGAGGTCGGCGACGAGCATGGTGCGGCGGTGGTCCCACCGGTCGACGAAGACCCCCGCGACCGGGCCGACCAGCAGGATCGGCACGGCGATCGCGATCAGGGCGCCGGCCACGGCGGAGGGTGCCCAGGACCGTCCGCCGGCGATCTGCGTGCCGATCCACAGCACCACGGTGGTGTGGAATACGAAGTCACCGACCAGCGACACGGCCTGGCCCGCCCACAGCCGACGCCAGTTGGCGTTGCGGCGCAGGCCACCCGTGGCCGGGCCGCCGGCCATCACGCGGCCCGCGTCCCGCTGGCCGGCGGACCGGCGGCGGGCGGATCGGCGGTCCGCGCCCTGGCGGCCGGCGGACCGGCGGCCGGCGGACCACCACCCTCCAAGGCCCGGACGAGGTGGCCGGGCGGGCCGGGGGGCTCGGGCGCAGCCGGGCGGAAGTCGTCCAGCGCCAACCCGCCGTCGAGCCGACGGGCCAGCCAGTCGGTCAGTTCCCGCAGCCGCGCCCGGGCCAGCGCCGCGCCGTCGGGGGCGGGCTGCGCGAACCGGGGCGGCAGCGCCTCCCGCAGCGCCGCGGACTCCTCCGCGGCGGCCCGGACCAGGTCGGCGAGGACGGCCCCCCAGGTCGTCGGCAGGACGGCGACCGACAGGTGCACCGACGCCTCGTCCGTGGCGTCACCCACGTGGACGAACCCACGCGGGAGGTAGAGGCAGTCGCCCTCCCTGAGGACCACGTCGAGCACGGGGGCGGGCTCGGCCAGGCCGCCGGGCCCGCACTCCACCGCGGGCCAGGGCCGTTCCGGCGCACCGACCCGCCACCGCTTCGAGCCACGGACCTGGCGGATGAAGACGCTGGCGGTGTCGTAGTGCGGCGCGACGCCCCGCGCCCGGGCCGGGGTGAGAAAGGCGGCACAGTAGGTGCCGTAGCCGGTGGCGAGGGCCACCTCGCGGGCGAACGCGGCCACCGGGGCGCTGTGCGTCTGGAGGTCCTCCAGCACCACCGTGGCGCCGCCGGCCACCCGGTCGGCCAGCCGGGCCCCGTCCACCACGGGTTCGCCCCGGCGCCCGGGCGGAATCCGGGCCACCGCGTCGGCCGGCAGCCGGCGGCCGTCCCGGAAGATCCGCACGGCGGAGACGGGCAGGGCCGAGCACAGGAGCCGCTCTGCGGCGCGCAGGCAGAACACGTCGGCGAAGTCACCCAGCCCGGTGCTCACGATCGGCTCCCGCTCCCACGCCGAACGCAGGACGCGCAGATCGTTCACGAGTCGCAGCAGGACGGTCGGGTCGGCTTCGCGCATCTGGGCCTCGCGCATTCGTGGGATTGGGCCATTCCGCGACCCCACGAACGTACGCCGCCGCGCGACGAAAAAGCCAGTCCTTGACACGGTGAACGCGTGTCGGGCACATTTGTGGCTCCGCCAATGGCGAATCTTCCAATGCACCCGCGTCCACGAGCCCGTGCGCCGGCCGCGTGGACTGTCTCGGTGCGTCTACGGGGCCCGCGGTGGCATTCCGCGTGCGGCTGGCCGCAGGGAGGATTCCGTGGAGATCAATGTGCCCACGCCACTGGGCGACGCCGTGGCCGCCGTGTGGCGGGCCCGCGCGCTCGACGACCGCGGGCTGCAGGAACCCGGCGCCCAGGACGGCTTCCGGCGGGCCCTCGCCGCCGACCTGGGCCGGGCCTACACCGACTGGACGGATGCGGTCAGGGCCGCGCTGGCGGCCCCGCCCCACGCGGTCGTCGTCCGGGACCGCGGCCCGGGCCGCGCCGCCGCGCTGCTCGCCGCGCTGGCGGTCGCGTTGGGCGAAATGATGAACCCGTACCGTGACCTGGTGCCCGGCTCGCCGGTCCTCCAGGAGATCGTCCCGAAGGGACCGAGCAGCCCGGACCGGGTCTGGCTGTGGCACACCGACAGCGCGAACTGGCCGGAGCCCAACGACCTCTCCGCGCTGGCCTGCCTGCGCGCCGCGCCCGTCGGCGGGGCCACCCAGGTGCTCAGCCTGGCCACGCTGCGCGCGCACCCCGCGTGGCGGGCGGACCTGCTCGCCCCGCTGTGGGAGGCCGAGGTCGAGTGGCCGGTCGACAGCTTCCTCGGCGGCGGCACGTTCCGGGCCCGGGCCATCACCGCGGACCGGCTGCGGTTCCGGCGGGAACTCCTGGCGGGGCGGGGCTCCGGTGCGTTCCAGCGGGCGGTCGACGGCTTCGCCGCGGCCTCCGACGCCGCCGCCCCGGACGTGTCCGCGCTGCTGCGCCCGGGCGACGTGCTGGTGTTCGACAACCGCCGGGCGATGCACCGCGCGGGGCCGGTCCGTGACCCGCAGCGGCGCCGACGGCTGCTCCGGACGAAGATCCGGCAGCGCCCCGGGCGTTGGCGCCATCTGTAAGCGGCCCCCTTGACGCCCGCGGCGGCGCCAGGCATATTTCAATCACGGATGGTGACGCTGCCGATACGGAAATCGTCCATCGGCCGCCGTCCAGTGGCACCCCTCCTCTCCCGACCGTCGCCGGCGCGATCCTTCGCGGCCGGATTCCGCACGCACGCCCACCCATTCCGCACAACGGTGCCGCGCGTCCGCGACCGGACCTCCGAGGCCCCGGAGAATACCGACGCACACCACCACGGCGCCATACGCGCCCGTGGCGGCACGGCGATTCCATTCACATTCCCGAAAACCCGACATAACCAGCGGGCGAACTTCCGCGCGCAATTTTTCGGTGACCCCGGAACGGTCCGCATCGGGCGGGCCGTCCACGGTATGAAAGGAAATCGCACATGTCCGAGAAGGAAAGGGACGAGCAGCTGACCCCCGCCGAGGTGGACGCCGCGCACGCCGAGGTGGAGGCCGCCGAGGAGGACGTGGAGGGCCACAGCGTCCGTGAGGAGCGGGGCGACGTGGCGCCCTACCACGACGTCAACTTCGGCTGCGCCTGACTCACCCCGTCCAGGTGACCATGCCCGACCGAGCTGAACCGCACGGTTCCGGCCAGGCGGTGGTTGGTGTGCCCAACCCCGCCTGGCTGGGGTTTCTCTCGCCGGAGGACGTGGTGGTATGGCGGGAACCCCACACGCTGGCCGCATGCCTGGCCCGCGGGTTCGGCGGGGACGACCTCGCCGCGTACACCGCGGCCAACCGGCTCGCCCTGGAGGCGTTCCGCTGCGGTGACGCCGCGCTGGCCGCCGACGTCTGCGACCGCGAGATCCGCTACGCCGCCGATGCGCTGGCACGCGGCGGAAACCCGCGCCTGGCGCTGCTGGGCCTGCAACCGGTGATCAACCTCATCCGGCTCCACGGCTACGCCGCCGACCTGGAGCTGGCCCGGCGGGGGCTGGGTGACCTGGAACGCATCGCGGACGGACACCCCACGCGGATACTCGGCCTGACCCTGTCGGCGGACCGGCTGGACCAGCTCGGCGCCGACGTCGCCGCCGTACGCGCGCTGGCCCGCAACAACTGCCTCATGGAGACCGCGAAGATCCTCTGGCGCCGAGGGCGCCGCGACGAGCTCCTCGCCGCGTGCCGGCGGCTGCGCCGCAAGTGGCCCGCAAGCCTCACCACCGGGCCGTTCCACGCGGCGGAGGCGGAGTGGCTCTGCGACGCCACCGCGCCGGCGGCCTCCGACCTGCCGGAGCCGCCGCTCCTGCGCCGCATCCGCCTGCTGCATCGGGTCGCCCGACAGGCGGGAACGGGCGAGGCCGCCGAAATCGCCGCGCGGTTGTTCGCCAGGCGGGCGGCCGCGTGCCGGGCGAAGCCGGCGACGGCCGTCGCCCGTGACCTCGCCTCGCTGGGTGACGCCCTGCTGCGGTGCGGGGACACGTCGCGTGGCCGGGCGTGCCTGGCGGAGGCGCACGCCGCGGCCCGGGCGGTGGACCCCGCGCTGGCGAACCTGATCCGCGGTCGGTGGCTGGACCGCGACGCCGGACCCGTGCCTCCGGTGGAGCCGGCGCCCCGGCTGCCCCCGGCCGCGCTCGCCGACCTGGCCCGGCTGGCCGCCGCCCGGCTGCGCACCCCACCGGGCGCGGGCCGCGCCGCGGCACCGCGTCCCTGAGGGAGTACCGCCTCCCTGAGGGCGGGGTTGCCCTCGACCCGAGCAAGTGGCACCGCATCCATGAGGCAAGGTAGGGAGAGCAGATGTTGCACACGGCATCCGGGTCGCAGGGTGGCGATCCCGCCGCACCGCCGTCCGGGGAGGCGGCCGACGCGGCGGCACCGCGGGCGAGCGTGGCCGTACCCGGCAGCGGCGACGTCGACCGACCGCCTCGGCTGCGCACCGTGGACCCGTTGGTGCTGGAGGTGACCGGCGGCCGGATCACGGTGTCCAGTCCGCGGCTGCGCCGCCGCCTGGTGGTCGGCCGGTCCGTCGCCGCACTGCTGCTGGCCGCGCGGGACGGGCTGCCACCGGATACCCGGACACCGGCCGCGACACTCACCGCGCTCACCGAGGCCGGCTTCCTGGTGGACGCCGACGAGCCACCCCAGCCACCGGCCGCGCCATGGCGGGACTGGGGCCCGTTGGCGTGGAGCTTCCACACCCACACCCGGGACGTCCCCTTCCTCTCCGCGGAGCCCACCGCCCTGGCGGCGTACCGGGAGCGGATCGAGACCCGGCCGCGCCCGTCCGGCGTGCGCGCCGCCGCCTCCGACCGCGTCCTGCTGCTGCCGCGGGTCCGCTCGGCGCTGGACGTGCCGTTCCGGTCGGTGCTGGAGACCCGGCGCACCCACCGCACCTTCGTGGCGCACGAGCTGGCCCTGGACCCGTTCGCCGACCTGTTGCACTACAGCTTCGCGCCGCTGCGCTTCGCCGACGCCGGCCCCATGGGCGTGCTGCACCTGCGGGCCAGCGCCTCCGGCGGCGCGCGTCACGAGACCGAGGCGTTCGTGGGCGTGTTCAGTGTGGCCGGGGTGGAGCCGGGCCTGTACCACTACGACAACATCCGGCACGGGCTCGTGCCGGTACGCGGCGACGTGGGCCGCGCAGAGTTCGAACACCTGACCAACGGCCAGGGCTTCTTCGGCCAGGCCGCGTTCGGGGTGCTGACGGTGGCGGTCGCCGACCGGATGTCGTGGAAGTACGTCCACCCGCACGCCTACCGGATGCTGCTGCACGACGTGGGCCACGTGGCCCAGGTGTTCTCGATGACCGCCACGGCGCTGGGCCTCGGTGCCGCGCTGACCGGCGCCCTGCGCAACACCGAGGCCGACACACTGCTCGGCCTGGACCGACCCCGGGAGTTCACCACGTTCGCGCTCGCCTGCGGGCTGCCGCTGCGCGGCCCGGACGGGCTGCCAGCGAAGGTCCGGACTCCCCGCACCGCGCCCGACCACCTCTAGCGCGCCCGACCACGTCCTCGGCGCCCGACCGCCTCCCCCTCGCCGGGCGGCCTCTGGCTCGGGGAACCGCGGCCCCGCCGACCACCGGCGCGGCTCGCCGACGCCCGCGTCCTCAACGGTGCCGACGACGGCGCCCTGGACGCGACCCGCGGTCACGGAGCCGAACGGCTCGGCCGGTGCCGTCCGGTCGACGGAATTGTCAGCACCGGGAGGAATGGCCGCGCCCCCCAAGGCTTCACGCACAAGGTCCGAATACCCGAACCATCTGCCCCGGGGTCATCGAGAAGGGGCCGCGCGAACAGCTTTTATAGACGGCGAGCCATACGACAGCCGCACCGGTGGTCGCTTCGACCCCCACCCTCCATCGCCGAGCGGCCACACTGCATTTGGCAGGCCGGCATCGGCCGGGTGCCCGCTCGTGACCGACGACGCCATCGACGCCGCGTTGACCACACCCAGCGGCGCGTTCCTACTCGGTGCGTGAGCCAGGGCCGCGACTGTCGGAACGCCTTTCCGGCTGGCACCGCCGACACCCCCGGAACCGGCGTTCCGACACAGCGCGGGCCGGCCACCCGGCCCGCGACGTGCGCACCGAGCCTGACGACCGCGCAGCCTGCCGGGCGAGAGCCCACAGCGGCGGCGCTGCGCCGGGACGGGCGCCTGGTCGCCGCGGCGGTCTCCACGCCGTCGGATCGACGAAGTGTTCGTCGCGCTATCGGGCAACGCCGCCGGTGCCTTCGCGCACCCGAGCAGCCCCACGGTGCGGCAGTTCAACGACGTGAGCGCCGAGGCCGACGCCGGCGTCTGGACGCACAACCTCACCCAACGCACGCTGCAGATCGACCGGATCGGCAGCACCAGCGTGAACAACGCCGCCGGCATCACCCGGCACACGGACCTGTCCGGCCCCGCGGCCATGCTGCGCCTGGTCTTCGACGTCGCGGGCACCAACTGGACCGCCACGCCGTACCAGTCCAACGCGCTGACGCTGAGCGTCGGCCGCAACTACGCGGTAGGCGACTACGGCAGCTCGGAGGTGCACGCCAACACCTTCCAGACCATCGCGGTACGTGGCAAGGGTCCGGGCACGATGGCCGTGACCATCAACGGCGCCGAATCCGCCCAGCTGCCCGCCGACGGCCGGCAGTACCGGATAACCCTGTTGCTCAACAAGTCGGCGCCGGACACCCAGTACCTCGCCCCCGACGGCAGCGTCCGGACGCTGCGCACCGCAACCGCCGTCCTCTGGGTGGGCAGCACGCTCGTGGCCGACGTCGCCGCCAGCAACGGCACCACCAGCGGGCTGACCGACCTGCGGCTGCGGCTGGCCACCGGCGGCGACGCCCTGTGGACCGTCGACGACATCACCGCCTACCGGCACCCCCTGCCGCTCGGCTGAGCAGATCGCACCTCGCGCGGCCCGGCCGCCGACCACGGCGGCCGGGCCGCGCGGGTGTGCGACCGCCGCGAGCCGTCGGGTCCACTTCCCGGAACCACGCAGGCTCGCCGTCGGCTGTGCCCCCTGCCGGCGGGCCGTGGGCCGCTGAGCCGCTGAGCCGGTGAGCCGGTGAGCCGCTGAGCCGGTGGATCAGGTGGCGTCCTGGAGGGGGCGCGTCGGCGGCTCGGTGACGAGGCGGTCGATCTGCTGCGCCAACGCCTGCTGTTTCGTGGCCGCCGATACCTGCCTGGCGATGATCTGGTCGACGTTGGCGCCGTTGACGACCAGGCCGGGGATCGGCAGCCATCCCGCGGGAAGGGAGCCGTTGCGCGTGGCGTGCTGGGCCTGCAACCGCCCGGCGACGGCGCCCTTCAGGAAGTGCTCGGGTGACACGACGACCAGGTCGCCGGCCTTGACCGCCTGCAGCGACTTCGGGTGGACGTCGAAGGCACCCGCGGCCCAGGTGCCGTGCGTCTTGCGGCGCAGGGCGGCGAGGTTGTAGCCGTCGGCCTCGCCGGTACCGAGGAACGCGAGCGCCTTCGGGTTGGCGCGCACCAGGCTGGTCCAGGCGGCCAGGTTGCTCGCGGGGTCCCGGCGGGTGTCGAACGGGCCCCGCACGGTGACCTTCGGCAGCCGCGCGCGGATCTCGTCGCGGATGCCGTTGGCGCGCTGGTCCAGCACGGGCACGCCGGGCCAGGGGGTGCCGATGACGATCGTGCCGGTGTCCGCGGTCAGCTTCGCGGCCACCTCGGCCGCCAGGGTACGGCCGAGCTGGTAGTTGTCGTTGGCGACCAGCAGGCCGACATTCGACGACGGCGGTGGGACGTTGTCGACCGCGATCACTGGAATTCCGCGCTGGTGCGCCTGGGCCAGGGGCCCGGCGAACAGTTCAGGCTCGGTGGCGAAGACGCAGATGCCAGACGGGGCCTGCTCGGTGAGTTGCTGGAATGCCATCAGCTGCGCGGCGGGGTCGACCGTTGCCGGCCCCGCCACGACCGGTCGTACCCCGTCGACCTGACCGACACCGGCGGTGAAGCCGTCAACCATTTCCCGGGCGAACGCCTGTTCGGTGTTGATCACGGCGAACCCCACCGTCGCCGGCCCGCCGGACCTCTGCGGCGCTGCACTTCCGCAGCCGGCCGCGGCCCACGCGAGCGCGGCGGCGACCAGCCCCGCGGCAACACCCCAGCGCCGTGACACGTCCAACCCCCGATGGTCTGCGCCTGGGGCAGTTCTGCTGCCCGTGCTTCATCGTGCCTCACAATGATCGGGCGCGCAGGTGAATCACCAGCCGGGCGACCGGTCGGGTGCGGCTCGGCCCAGCCCGTGCCCGTCGACACCGGGGCCCCACAGGCACGTCACCGCCGCCCCCGTGATCCCGGCACGTCCGCCGGCCGGGCTCCGCGCCGACCGCACCGGCGTTGTGCTCAACTCCGCGGCCGGCTCCACCGATAGGCCGACGTACGGGCACCGCGAGCGGACGAAGGAGACGGGATGGGGCGACGGCTGCCTGGCGCGACCGCGAGCCGCCTGCAGGCCCTGGTCACCGTGGCCCGCGCGGTCGGTACGGCGGTGGCCGGCGAGCAGCGCCTGGCGCACCTGCTCGCACAGGTGGCCGCCGACCAGCTCGGCGGCGGCGCCACGGTGTGGCTGGCGGGCGCCGACGGCGACCCCCCGGCGTGCGCGGCCGCGGCGCACGCCAGCCCGGACGCCGCGCTCCGCGTCGAGACGCCGGCGCCGGACCACCCGGTCGACGGCGTCGTCGCCGAGGTGATGGCCGCCGGCGTGGGGCGGGTCCTCGGCCCCGGCGAGCTTCCGGCCGGGACGACCGACGCGGGCGGCGGGCTGGACCCGTGGCTGCCCGCGCGTGGGCTGGGCGCGGTGGCGGCCGTGCCAATACGGGGCGAGGAGCGGGTGGTCGGCGTCCTGGCCGCCACCCGGGATGCGGGCGGCGCCCGGTACACCGCGGACGACGCCGAGTTCCTGCAGGCGCTGGCCGACGTCGCCGCCGCCACGCTGGCCGCCGCTGAACTGATCAACTGCTCGATCGTCGCGGTCGAGGACACGCGCCGCCAGGCGGAGCTGGTGGACCGCGTCTCCGATGTGATCATCGCGTGGGACAACAAGCACCGGGTCGTCACCTGGAACGCCGCCGCCGAACGTGTCTACCTGTACTCGACCGCCGAGGCGCTCGGCTGCGACACGGACACGCTGCTCGCCACCCGGTTCATCGACGCCGACGGTGCGGACGTCTCCCGGGACCAGATCCTCGCCGGGCTGGACGCGACCGGAGGATGGAGCGGCGAGCTACGGCAGCGCCGCGCGGACGGGCAGGAGGTCGAGCTGCTCTGCTCGATGACCGGCCTGTTCGACTGGCACGGGGTGCTGACCGGAGCGGTGGAGGTCAACCGTGACGTGACCGAGCAGCGGCACAAGGAGCGGCTCGCGCTGCGCGACGCGCTGACCGGGCTGCCCAACCGGCGCTTCCTGACCGGCCACCTCGACGCGGCACTCGCCCGGTGCGCCAGCGGCGAGGAGGCCCTCGCCGTGCTGTTCATGGATCTGGACGGGTTCAAGGAGATCAACGACACCCTCGGCCACGAGGCCGGCGACGAGGTGCTGCGGATCACCGCGCAGCGGCTCGCCGACACCCTGCGCCGGTGTGACATCGTCGCCCGGGTCGGCGGCGACGAGTTCGTGGCCGTCACCGAGGGGATCCTCGGGCGGTCCACCGCCGAGGACATCGCGCGGCGGCTGCTGGAGTCGACCGGCCAGCCCATCCGGGTCCTCGACACCCGGGACGTCACCGTGCTGCCGAGCATCGGGATCGCGGTGGTGACGTCGGACCGGGCCGCGGCGGTCACCTCGGAGGAGCTGGTCCGCCAGGCGGACGGGGCGATGTACGTGGCCAAGCGCGGGCGTTCCGGCCTGTCGTTCGCGGCCTGAGCGGCCAGCGCGCCGGCTGAGGTCTGCGCTGTCCCGCGTCGCCAGCCACCGCACGCCGGGATCATCATCGGTGGTGCAGCCGTCCTGCGTGGACCGCCGATCCTGGCGGAACGCCCGGTGGACGGCTCATCAGCCGACGCCGTACCGGCCCGGCTCGGCAGTCGGCCCATCGGGCCCTTTGGCTCTGGCGGAAGAGTGGGTGCGTTGCCTTGAATGGCGAGACTACTATTTGCCGCACCGACGAACGCCCACTGTAACCAACGCCCGTACCAGACCACGACCACAGCGATCACGACCACAACGAACCCTGCCCGCGGTGGCTGACGTCCCGGTCCACCCGGGCACTGATCATCGGCAGCTCGGCTTGGGATCGGTGCCGCGGGGTTGCGCCGGCCGACCGCCGCACACCTCCGGCCCGAACGTCACCATGATCCGAACGTCACCATGACGAGGCGGCGAACCCGCCACGTGTCCACCACCGCACCAGCCGGGTCGACAGACCTGCCGCACTTCCCGAGGCCAGCCCGTGCCGGTCCACACCGGGCACCGCGGTCCGGAGGTGTCCCGGACTCTTGAGGGGGTCAGCGTGCCCACGGGGCCTGCGCAGCCGCGATCCACCGCACTGCTCCGTCCACGGTTGATGTCGGCGTTCGCGACCGTCGGGCGGGTTCCGTTGACCTTGGTCGTCGCCCCGGCGGGGTACGGCAAGACCACGCTGCTCGCGCAGTACGCGCACGCCTGCGACGGCCCGGTCGGTTGGTTGCGGGTGGAGTCCGCCGACGCGACCGTGGACCGCCTCACCGCGCGGATGTGGGCCGCGGTGCCGGGGGCGGTCAGCCGCCCGGACGAGGCCGACACCGGGCCGGCCCCGCCGAGGCTGATCATTGACGACCTGCACCTGGCCGGTGCGGTAACCGGCGGAGCGGCCCTGGACCGGCTGCTGACCGCCGCCCCGGCCGGGCTGCATGTGATGGTCGGCAGCCGCCACATGCCCAGCCTCAACCTCTCCCGGCACGAACTCGCCGAGTCCGTGATCATCGATGCCGACCTCCTCCGGTTCCGCACCTGGGAGGTGGAGCGGTTGCTGCGCGAGGTGTATCGGGAGCCGCTGCCCGGCGACGACGTGGCCGCCCTGTCCCGGCGGGTCGGCGGCTGGGCGGCCGGGCTGAAGCTGTTCCACCTGTCCACCCACGGCCGCCCGTTGGCGGAGCGGCGCCGCGCGGTGGCCGCGCTGGACGGACGGTCCACGCTGTCGCGGGCGTACCTGGCCCGCACGGTACTCGCCGACCTGCCGGAGTCACTGCGCCGCTTCCTGGTCCGCAGCTGCGTGTTCGACGTGCTCACCGCGCCGCGCTGCGACCGGTTGCTGGGAAGCTCCGACAGCCAACGGCAGCTGGAGCGGCTGGAGCGACGCCAGGCGTTCACCACCAGCCACGACGGCGGCCGGACCTTCACCTACCACGAGGTCCTGCGTGCCCACCTGCTCGCCGAGCTGGCGGAGGAGCTCGGCGAGGCCGCCGCGCGGCGGTGGCACGCGCATGCGGCGCGGATCCTGGCCGAGGACGGGGCGCTGGAGCAGGCCGCCCGCGCCTACGCCCGGGCCGAGGACTGGGCGGCCGTGCGCCGGCTGCTGGACCGGATCGGGGCGGACGTGGCGGGGCACGGGCTGGACCCGTGGTCGGACCTGCTGCCGTCCTGGTTCGTGGCCGAGGACCCCTGGCTCGCCCTGGCAGAGGGCCGGCACCGGATGAACCACGGCCAGCTCGACGCGGCCCTGGCCGCGCTGCGCCGCGCCGAGGCGATGTTCAGCACGGAGCCCGGCCGCGCCCGGTGCCGGGCGGCGCGCGCCGCGGTGCGGGTGTGGTTGCCCGGCACCCCGGCCGCGCGTGGCCACTGGACCGGCTGGCTGCGGGCCGCGACCCGCCGTTATCCGGCGGTGGTGGCCGCCGAGGCGGAGTCCCTGCGCGACCCCGCCGCCCCGCTGGTCCGGGCGGCCGGGCAGTTGCTGGCCGGGGACGCCACGGCGGCCCGCCGGGCATTGACCGGTGCGGACGCCGACGGGCAGGGCGTGGTGGGGCTCGCCTGCCGGCTGCTGCTCGCGGCATGCGCGATGGCCCAGCGCGACCCGCATGGCGCCGCCGCGCTGACCGCGGTCGCCGCCGACGCCGAGCACGCCCACCTGCCGTGGTTCGTACGGGTCGCGCACGCCGCGGCGGCCCTCGACGGCACCGAGGCCGGCGCCAAGGAGGCCCGCGCGGTCGCCGAGGAGTGCGACCGCCTGGGCGACCGGTGGGGAGCGTGCCTGGCCACCGGTTTGGCCCTGTTCGGCGAGTCCCTGACCGGGCGGCTCGAGCCGCACGACGCGGCTCGGCTGCTGGAGCTGGTACGGGCCCTGGACGCGGGGGTGCTCGTGGCGTGGGCGCAGTCGCTGCTGGCACTGGCCACCGCGACCGCCGGGCTGCCCGACGCGGAGCTGGAGGTGCGCCGGGCGGAGAGCACCGCCCGCGCCGCCGGGGTCCCGGGCGCCCGGGTCATGGCGCTCGCCGCCGGCGCCGCGGCGGCAGGCGGGTCGGCGGAGCGGCTGGCCGGGGCGCTCGCGGCGGCTGACCAGGCGGGCCTGCCCGGCGAGCTCGTGACGGCGTGGATCACCGGCGGTCGGGGCGACGCCCCGGGGCTCGTCGGCCCCAGCACCGACGCCCGGCTCAGCCTCTGGTGCTTCGGCGGCTTCCGGCTCTGCGTGGACGGCCAGCCGGTCAACTGGGCCGGCATCCGGCCCCAGGTCCGCACGCTGATGCGGATCCTGGCTCTGCACGCCGGTCGGCCGGTGCACCGCGACACCATCATCGGCGCGCTCTGGCCCGCCGCCGGGCAGGCCCAGGCCACCCGGGGCCTGCACGTGGCGCTGTCCACGCTGCGGAACTTCCTGGACGAGGTGCTGCCCGAGGGGGCCAGCCGGCTCCTGCGCCGTGACGGCGACGCCTACCTGCTCGCTCTCCCCCCGGACGGCTACGCCGACGTGGTCGCCTTCCGGCTCGCCGCGGAGTCGACCCGCCGCCCCGGCGGGGACCGGCTCGCCGCGCTGCGGGCGGTGGTGCGGGCGTACGGTGGCGAGCTGCTGCCAGAGGAGGGCTCCGCCGAGTGGGTGGTCCACCCCCGCGAGTCGATGCGGCGGCAGGCGGCCGAGGCGGCGGCCGCCCTCGCCGCGGCCGAGCTGTCGGTCGGCGGGGTCGGGCACGGCGATCGGGCCGCCGCGGCCGCGCAGCGCTGCATCGACATCGACCCGTTCCACGACGGGGGCTGGCGGCTGCTGGTCGCCGCGCACCAACGGGCGGGCAATCTGGCCGCCGCCGCACGCACCCGCCGCGACTACGCCGCCGTGCTGGCGTCACTGGGCGTGCCGCCCCCGGCGGCCGACGACCCGCCGGATCCGACCGGCGGAGGTCGGCCCGCCGGCCGGTCCGCAGAGCCGCCGGTCGGCACGGCGACCGGCCCACCGGCGGGTGGTCACAGCCGGCCGAAGAACTCCACCTCCGCAACGGCGATGCCCCGGGCGGCCGCCGGGCCGTAGCTGGAGCGCACGGTGAGGCGTACCCGCACGACGCCCTCGGCCTCGACGGTGAACGCCTGCGGGCCCGGCGCGTCGCGCAACTCCACCACGAACGTCACGCCGGCTCCCGACGCGCGCTCTGCCGACACCTCCAGCGTGCGCGGGCGACCGGCGGTGAGGAACTGGTCCTGCTGCGGGCTGATCCCCGCCGTGACGACGACGTCGAGCAGCCGCACCGGCTGGGCGAAGGACGCCTCCACCCAGGCGTTCTCCCCGGACCCGGTAGGCGCCCAGTAGCGGTTGGACGCGCCGTCGGCGATCCGCTCGGCCGGCGCGCCCGGGCGCGCCGAGGAGGCGCGGAAGCCGCTGGGCGACAGGGGCACGTGGTCCTGGGTCCGGTCGCGCACCTCGTTCACCGCCCACCGCACCGCGCCGGGGCCGAACGCCACGGCCACGGCCAGCACGGCGACCAGCGCCACCAGCCGCACCGCCCGCGCCAGCACCGGCCGGGCGCGCCGTTCGCGACGCTGACCCGCCTGGTAACTGGACCGGCCCGCCAGCCGGCGCAGCAGCCGCCGCCACCACGGCGGCCTGACGGTGGCGGCGGC
>DATMJT010000649.1:0-4456 GCA_035553735.1 Pilimelia sp. | reverse complement strand
CACCCTCCCGGAGGACGACATGGCCTACATCGGTCCCGGCAGCAGCGACGGAGCCGTCCGGCTCGTCCAGCGGTGCCTGGTCAACGAGGGCAAGGCCGCCGGCCGTCCCTCCGCGTCCCTCGCGGTCGACGGCGACTACGGCCCGAAGACCACCGAGGCCGTCCGCGCCTACCAGTCCGGCCGGGTGCACACCCAGCAGCCCGGCCTCGTCGACGGCGTCACCGCCGCCCTGCTGTTCCGATGGGAGAACCGATGACCCGCTACACGAAGGCGCTCGCAGCCCTGCTCGGCGCGGTTGGGACCTGGGGCGTGACCGCCGCGGAGGACGGCAGCATCGTCCTCGGCGAGTGGTTCGGCCTGCTCGTCGCGCTCGGCACCGCCCTCGGCGTGTACGCCCTGCCGAACGTCGCCCCGGGCGTCCGCGAGCCACACGTCAGCGAGACCGCCCCCGACGACGGCGCCATCGCCCCCGTGGAGGCGGCGCTGCTCGTGTTCATCCTCGTCGTGGTGCTCGTGGTGATCGGCGTCCTGTGACCGCCGTCCCGCTCGTGCAGGGCGTCCCGCTCGACCTCGAGGTCACCGTCGAGGGCGGCGCGGCGCGCTGGCCCGGCGGCTTCGAGGCGCGCGGGCAGGTCCGCACCAGCCCGCGCAGCACGACGGTCCACTTCGACCTGACGCCGCACCTGACCTCCCGGGCGGACGGGGCGGACGTCGTCGTCGAGCTGCACCTGACCGGCGCGCACACCCGGCAGATCGACGGCGGGGTGTTCGACATCTACGTCGCCGAGGGTGACGCGCAGACCGCGGCGCTGCGGGTGCTGTCCGGCACGTTCACGGTCGAGCGGGCGGTGACGCGGTGGACGTAGCCGTCACCGACGCGAGTGTTCGCGTCACCGTGACGGTGTCGTCCCCCGCCGCCTTGACGTTCCGCACCACCCTGCCCGCTCCTGCGCGGGTGGCGGTGCAGCCTCCTGCTGTGTCGCCGGACGTGACGGTCAGCCCGACCGGCATCCCCGGGCCTCGTGGGCCGCAGGGCGAGACCGGACCACAGGGACCCGCCGGCATCCCAGGTCAGCGCGGCGCCGACGGCCCGCAGGGTCCCGCCGGCCCCCAGGGCGAGCAGGGACCGACCGGGCCGCAGGGACCGCAGGGCGAGGCCGGCCCCGACCGGCTGTTCATCCAGCCCTCACCGCCCGTCACCACCCTCGACACCTACCTGTGGGTCGACACCAGCCAGGACCCGCCGCTGCTGTACGTCGAGGACGGCCAGCCGTGACCCTGCGCCAGGTCCACCTCCCCGGCGGCGCGAGCGGCCCCGTCGGACGCGGCGGGCACAGCACCCTCGGGCTCACCGCGACCGTCGAGAACCGCACCACGGGAGTCCTCGCCGTGCCCGAGCAGCACCCGCACGCCGAGCTGGTCCGCATCCGCTACGACCTCACCGCCAAGCCCCCCGCCACCGTCAGCGCCACCGCCAACTGGACGAACCCCAACAACGCCGCCGGTGCCCGCGACGGCGCGGTCGCGACCCTGTCCGGCGCTCTCGCCGCACGCAGCGACACCCTGACCCTCACCTACCCGGCACAGACCGGCCGGGGCAGCCTGACCATCGTCAGCGCCCGGGTCGACTTCTACGTCCAGCTCCGCGGCAGCCTGCTCGGCAGCGGCCGGATGCGCCTGCGCCTTGACGCCGTCCCGCACCTCGACACCACCACCAACGTCAACCACCTCACCGCGCCGTTCACCGTCGACCTGCCCGCCTTCACCTGGGCGGCCCTGCCGCAGCCGAGCGTCATCGCGGACACCACCGCCGCCAGCACCGCCGCGGTCGACGTCGACGCCGTCGAGCTCGTCGTCACGGCCTTCCGAGAGGACACCCTGTAGTGGCACGCGCGATCCTCGACACCGGCCTCACCGACCTCCGCAACGCCGTCAAGGCCCGCTGGACCCACCTCGGCGTCGCGACCGACACCACCGCCTTCGCCGCCGGCCAGACCGCCCTCGACCCGGCGAACGTCGGCGCGACCAACCTTCTCATCAAGCCCGCGACGTGGACCGACGTCGACGGCACCACCGCCGACGCCACCATCACCGTCAACGGCACCAGCGAGCTCACCGGCCGGACCCTGTTCACCGAGGGACTGCTCACCGGCTCGGCCCGCACCGCCGCGGTCGCCCGGGTCGTCCGGCCCGTCGGCATCGGCGTCGCCGCCGGCGACACCTTCACCATCGGTCTGCGCGTCAAGGTCACCGACGCGACGTAGCACCCGCACGCGCGACACCCCCCGCCCGACCCGTGAAGGGCCGAGCGGGGGGCTTCGTCGTTGTCAGGGCTGCGGCGGCGATGTCCAGGCGTAGCCGTTCCAGTACGCCTGCTGCCCCGAGCCTGCCGGGTCCGGGTACCAGCCCGGCGGCGGAGCCTGGGGCTGCGGCGGTGCGGCCACCACCCCGCCCTGGTGCGCGGCGCACGCCATCACGAGGGCGACGATCCAGCCGATGAACGTCCACCCGAGCAGCAGGTTGAGCAGGCCGATGCTGCCCTGGTTCGCCTTGCCGCGGGTCGCGGCGATGGCCCACGGCAGCATGTAGCCGAGCGACAGAAGCGCCACGCACCATGCCACGGTCAGTTGGATCGGCTTAGTCCTCTTGTCTCGGACGAACTGCGGGTGCGTCATGCGGGGCACCGTGCCACACGTCTCGCAGGCATGGCTAGACCGCGCGCAGCCCGACAGCCCGAGCGACCTCATGCGGTCGCTCGGGGGACACCTGCGCGTAGATGCTCGTCGTGTCGACGGAGGTGTGCCGCAGCAGCGCCGCCGTGGTCAAGAGGTCGTGCCCGCTCGCCCGGTACCAGCTCGTGCCGGCCCAGTGCCGCAAGGCGTGGGCCGTTCCCGGCACCCCCGCCGCGCGCAGGTGCCGGTTCACCGCCGCTGACAGCGTCCCTGCCGTCAGGTCCCACCACAGGCCGTTGCGGATCGGCACGGCCGCGAGCGCGTCGAGCAGCGCCGGGTGGCAGGGGACGGTCGCCGGTGCGCCTCCCTTCGTCACTCGCAGGTGGAGCAGAGCGCCGGACGGCGTCTCCGCAAGGTCGGTGGGCCGCAGCGCGGCGACCTCCATGCACCGCAGGCCCGCCAGGGCCATCGCGAGCAGCCACGCCCTCATCCGACGGTCGGCGAGCGCGAGGGCGCGCTCTAGCTCGGCGTCGGAAAGCGGCCGGGGCACTCCGCGGCGGACCTTAATGGTTGGGACCTTCGCGGTGGGGTCGTCGTGCAGGAAGCCTTCGTCGACGCACCAGGCGTAGAACGAGCGCAGATGCGCCCGGTAGGTGCGTCGGCTCTCAGGGGCGAGCGGACGGCTCAGGTACGACTCGACGTCGAGCCTGGTGACCTCGGCTAGTTGGCGGGGCGCGACCTCGCGGGCGAACGCGAGCAGCACCGCCCGCCGGGCCTTGATGGTGGTCGGTCGGAACGCCCGCAGGGTCAGAGCGGACAGGTGCGAGTCGAGCAGGGGCATTCCGGTGGGCACGGTGGTCCTTGGGGTTCAGGCTGGGTGTTGAGGGGTACCGCGCCGCCTCCCCACGCCGCTGCCAGGTGAACCCACTTGCAGCCGCCGCGCAGATAGCAAGCGCGAGCAGGAGCGTCGTCATGCTGCTGCGCCCGCCAAAAGTGGCGCCCAGGTGTCGACTACGGCCTCAATCTCGGACGCACACCCGCTCGTAGTCGTGGCGAACATCGCGTCCGGGCCGTTGTAGAGCGCCGTCACCGACAGGCCGAAGAACTCCGCCATCGCCATCACCTCCCCCGCCGTCCACGTCCGGCCAGGGCCGGGGGTGCGGGACATCCGCCGCTTGAGGGTGGCCGGCTCGATGCCGGTCCCGCGGCTGAGGTCGTCGCGGCTGAGGTCACGGGCCGCCAGGAGTGCGCTGACGACGGCCCGGACGTTGGCGTCCACGGTCGCAAGTGCGCTTGTCATGCGGGACACCATCCTCCTGCACAAGCAAAGTTGCAAGAGGAAACCTTGCGACGGTGCTTGACAGGTGCACATCTGCACCGTCAAGGTGCAGCCATGCCGAAGCCAAGCGCACGACAGCGCCTCGCAGACCTCCTGCTCGGGAGGCCCGTCGTCGACTTCATCGGCGAGCGGCGCGCGGACGGGACCCACTGGCACAGCATCGCCACCGCCCTGCGAGACGCGACCGACGGCGAGATCGACGTCAGCGGCGAGGCCGTCCGGCAGTGGTACGCCCGGGCGCAGCTCGACGGCGAGGGCGTCGCGTGACCGCGTACCAGCAGCTCTCTGATGCGTCCTTTTTGAGCCTCAGCACCGAGGGCGAGATCACGATTCAGTGGCGCAACGAGCGCGACATGCAGGACGGCCTCGCTGAATTGGCGCACCTCTGCGGGTGGAAGGTGCAGCGGGAGCTGCACGTCCTTGGATGGGGGCGCGTGGACCTTGT
>DATMJT010000648.1:0-4485 GCA_035553735.1 Pilimelia sp. | reverse complement strand
CCGGGGGCGCTGATCCGCCGTGCTGACCGCCGTCCAGTTCGCCGTGGTCCTGCTCGCGTGCTGGCTCGCCGCCGCCCTGCTGACCCGCGCGCGCTGGACGGCGCAGAGCCCGTCGGCGGCCATCGTGTGCTGGCAGGCCGTCGGACTCGCCGTGGGGCTGGCCGCCATCGGACTGCCCCTGGCCCCGGCCCTGGAGCCCTATGGCGGCAGCACCGCCGGAGGCCTCCTGCTGCTCGGGCGCGACCTCGCCGCGCACGGGCCCCCGGCCGCGATCGGTCCGGCCCGCCTGGCGTTGGCGGCGGGCGGGCTCGCGGTGGCCGCCACGCTGCTGGGTCACACCGCCGGCTGCCTGGTCCGCGCCTGGCGGGTCCGGCGCCGCCACCGCGACGTGCTGGCGCTGGTGGCCCGCGACGACCCCGCGGCCCCCGGCGCGCTGGTGCTGGACCACCCGGGCGCGGCGGCGTACTGCCTGCCCGGGGTCCGTCCCTGCGTGGTGGTCAGCGCCGGCACCCTGCGGCTGCTCGACCGGCGGCAGCTGGCGGCGGTGCTGTCCCACGAGCGGGCGCACGCCGACGAGCGGCACGACCTCGTCCTACTGCCGTTCGCCGCGCTGAGCCGGGCGCTGCCCTGGCCGCGCTGGGTGCGCCGGGCGGGCACGACGGTGGCGCTGCTGGTCGAGATGCGGGCCGACGACAAGGCCCGCCGCCAGCACGCGGACGCTCCGCTCATCGGGGCGCTGCTGCGCTTCGCCGCCGTTGCCGGCCCGCCGGCCCCGCCGGGCACGCTGGGCGCCACCGCCGACCTGTACGCCCGGGTGAGCCGCCTGCTGGAACCTCCGCAGCCGCCGCCGCGGCTGCGCCGCGCCGCGGCGCTGCTGGCCGCCCACGCGCTCGTCGCCGTGCCGATGTGGCTGCTGCTCACCTGAGCCCGGCCGGTCCGGCCGCGTCGCCGGCCGCGCCGCGTCGGGCCAGGGTGCGCCCGGCGCCGTACCGGCCAGGGCGGTCGGCCCCGGCCCCCCGGCCGCCCCGGACCCGGACCGGGCCTGCAGGCGCGCGTCGGCGCGGCGGCCGCGCAGCCGGTAGAGCAGCACCGCGGCGGCCAGCGAGCCGAGCGTGGTCAGCGCCCCCGCGACGACCAGGCAGCCGCGCGGGCCCACGGCGTCGGACAGCCAACCGAGCACCGGCGCCCCGACCATCGCGGCGCACGAGGAGACCAGCCCCAGCGCGGCGATCATCCGGCCGCGCATGTCCTCGCGGGTGTCCAGCTGCAGCCGGGTGCTCACCACCGTGTCGACAATGACGGCGCCGGCGGCGATCGGCAGGATCGCGGCCGCGAACCACACCAGGTCGGGCGCCAGCCCGGCGATCAGCTGCAGGGCGCTGATCGCGGCGCCGGCGGCCAGCAGCAGCCGCAGGCCCAGCCGGCCCCGGGCCGCGGCCACCAGCGCGCCCAGCACGCCGCCGACGGCGAAGACGGTGGACAGCACCCCGTACCCGGCGGCGCCGGCGTCCAGCGGCCCGGCGGCCATCGCCGCCATGGTGAGCTGGTAGTTGCGGCCCAGGCCACCCAGCAGGAAGGACAGGCCGAGCACCACCAGGATGACCGGCTGTCCGAGCAGGTAGCGCAGCCCGGCCCGCACGCCGCCGTCGGCGGTGCCCGGCGCCGCGGCGGCGATCGGGTGCAGCTCGCCGGCGCGGATCGCCGACAGGGCCGCGATGACCGCGATGAAGCTCACCGCGTTGATCAGGAACAGCGGGGCCGGTCCGGCGACCCCCGCGACGAGCCCGCCGAGCGCCATGCCGAGGATCCGGCCGGCGGAGCTGAGCACCGAGCCCAGCGCGACCGCCGAGCCGAGCGTCTCCCGGCCGACCAGGGTCGACCCGAACCGCCCGAGCGTCGGTGCCTCCACCGCGGTGATCGCGCCGGTGAGGAGGGTGACGGCGTAGACCAGCCACATCGAGCGGCCCCCGCCGAGGACCGCGGCGGCCAGGCCCACCGAGAGCGCCGCGCGCAGCACCTGGCAGGTGACCAGGACCGGACGGGCCGGGAGCCGGTCCGCCAGCGCACCGCCCCAGCCGCCGAGCAGCAGGACCGGCAGGGCCTGGAGGAGGACCGAGAAGCCCATCGCCGTGGCGGACCCGGTCACCGACAGCACCAGCCAGTTCAGGCCCAGCACCTGCATCCAGGTGCCGGCCACCGACACCACGTCGGCGGCGGCCCAGAGCCGGTAGTTCCGGTGTGCCAGCGGCCTCAGCATCGGCGCCACAGGTGTCGTACCCCCGAAAAACGTGTGGTACCGAATCTCGGCACCGGACGCCTATCGGGAGGCCCCCGGCGCGGGTCCGGCCTCGACGGCGATCGCACCTCGACCGCAACCGCCCCAGCCGCGGCCGACCGCCGCGCCGAGGCCGGCGCCCAAGCCCCGCGCCGAGGCCGGCGCCCAAGCCCCGGGCCGGTGCGGGCGTACGCCGGCCGACGGCGCCGTGGGCGGGGTGCGGGCACGCGCCCGGCCGCGGGGACCACTAGGGTGTGTGCGCAGAGTCACCGATCCGACAGGCCGGATCGGGCCCGCATCCGCAACGGAGGTCACCGTGGCCCGCCAGTCGCCGCACCGGCGCAACGCCGAGGAGCCCGAGGCCGTCGGGCACGACCACGATCCCGTCGCCGAGGAGACCGTCTCGCCGGACCCGGACGGCCCCGACCGCCCGGCGGGCGAGGTCGGCGCGGACCGCTCCGCGGACGGGACCGCCGCGGCGGACCGCGGCCTGTGGGACGAGGCCCGGATCCACCCGGTGGAGCTGGCCCTGCCGACCGGGGTGGGGCTGACGCTGCGGGCCTACCGGCCGTCCACCGAGGTGACCCCCACGGAGGTCGCCGACCGCGAGGACGAGGACCCGTTCGCCGCGAAGACCCGCGCGGACGCCCCGGAGGACGACGACGAAGAGGTCGTCATCCTGGACGAGGAGTACGCCGCCCTGCTGCGCGACGAGGGCGACGAGGACGAGGCGTCCCGGTCCCGGCAGCGCGGGTCCGGCGCCGCGGAGGAGGGCGACGGCGCCGGCGCGGACGACGAGGGGGACGCGGACGACGAGGAGCCGGAGGCCGAGGAGGTGCCCGTGTTCCTCAGCCACCGCGGCCGGCTCCTGCTGTTCAAGAGCCCGGAGTCGTTGGTGGCGTTCGTGCGGTCGGGAGCCCCGCACGACCTGGCCCAGCTGGACACCTGGACACAGGTGGCCGAGCGGGTGCAGCCCGCCGACGTGGTGGCCGCCGAGGAGGACAGCTACGAGCTGGACCTGGTGGTGGAGAACCTGCGCGGCGGCCACGACACCTGGGACCTCGACCTGCTGATCCACGCCGGTGAGGGCGCCCGGGACCTGGCGTACGGGTTGCGGCTCACCCCGGTGCTCACCGCGCTGTCGCCGGGCTCGCCACTGGACGAGCTGGACGACGCCCTGCGGGCCGCCGCCGCCGGCGGGTTCGCCGGGTTCCGCGGCCGGCGCCGGCTGCGTCGAATCGGGGCACAACAGGCAAGTCTTGGTTGGCGCACGATTATCGGCAAGATCTCTGCCGCCGTGGACTGGCGCGACTGACCCCTCACCAGGGAGCATCAAACCTTGGCACAGACACGTGCCGGGGGAGGAGGACTGCGCCTTGGCGCTCGCGCGGGTGTACTGCGGTTTGGCCGCGGCAGACCAGTCCGCCGCCTCGTCGTCGACGGGGACCTGGCTGACGGCCGCCGTGGTCGACGACGCGGGGCGGCTGCTCGACGTCTGTGAGCTGGGCGACGACCCGGGCGGGTACGCCCGCCTCGTCGCGCTGCTCGCCGAGCGCGCCCCCGCCGCGGCCACCGCCGCGGTCGCCGCGGACAGCGACGAGCACCTCGTCACCGCGCTGCTGGCCGCCGCCGGCCGACCGCTGGCGTACGCGGACGAGGACGCGACCGAGGACTACGCGGAGCGCTTCGCCGACGACGCTTCCTCGGAGGAGCCGAGCGCGGCCGAGCGCCGCGCGCTGGGCCTGGCGCGGGCGCTGCAGGCCGGCGCGCTGTCCGCCGCCGTGCTGCCCGCCCCGCGCGACCTGCTGGCGGTCAAGCCCATGCTGGCCGCGCACGGCGCCCTGGTGCGCGGCCGGCTCGCCGCCGCCTCGGTGCTGCGCGAGGTGCTGCGCGAGCTGTACCCGGCGGCCCTGCGCGCCTACCGCGACCCGGCCGAACCGCTCGCCCTGGCCATTCTGGACGCCCTACCCGAGCCCGGCCGGCTGGGCGGCACGGGCGGCGCCCGCGCCCGTGACGCCGCCGCGTCCACGGACGCCCTGGCCGGACGCCTCGCCGAGGAGGGCGTGGCCGAAGACCCGACCGCCGCGGCCGAGGCCATCACGGCGCTGCGGGTGGCGGTCGCCGAGACCCCCCGGCGCAGCGGGCCGCACAAGTCCCTGACCTCGGCGGTCGCCGACGCCGTACGCGAGGCCGTGGCCGCGGTCCGGGCG
>DATMJT010000647.1:0-4177 GCA_035553735.1 Pilimelia sp. | reverse complement strand
GACCTGGTCGCCGTGGTCTACGACCACGCCGCGCCGGCCGCGCCGGCGGGCCCCACGGGCGCCGGCGGGTGGTCGCTGGACCCCTGGACGCCGAGCTGGTCACCGGCCCGGCACGCCGACGCCGTCGCGCGGGTCCGGGCGGCCATCGCCCGCGGCGACGTCTACCAGGTCAACGTCGTCGGCCACGCGGCGGCGGAGTTCCGCGGCGACCCCGGACCCGCCCTGGCCCGGGTCGCCGCCCTGCCCGGCGCCCGCTACGGCGGGGTCCTCACCGGGCCGCCGCAGCGGTGGTGGGCGATCGCCAGCGCCTCCCCGGAGACCCTGGTCGCGGTGCGTGACGGGCGGGCGCTCACCCGGCCGATCAAGGGCACCCGCCCGGCCACGGCGGCGGGGCGCACCGCGTTGCTGGGCTCGGCCAAGGAGCGCGCCGAGCACGTGATGATCGTGGACCTGGCCCGCAACGACCTGGCCCGGGTGGCCGCCACCGGCTCGGTGCGGGTGGACCGCCTGTACGCGGTGCGCCGCTGGTGCGACCTGTGGCAGGCCGAGTCCCAGGTGTCGGCGCGGCTGGCCGGCGGCGTGGGGCTCGGCGCGCTGCTGCGGGCGCTGGCCCCGGGCGGCTCGGTCACCGGGGCGCCGAAGCTCGCCGCGCTGCGCCAGGTCGCCGCGATCGAACCGGTCGGCCGGGGCGCCAGCATGGGGGCCCTGGGCTGGGTCGGCCCCGACCGGGTGGACCTAGGGCTGAGCATCCGTACCGTGGCCGCCGTCGATGGCCGGCTGCACGCCTGGGCCGGCGGCGGCATCACCTGGGACAGCGACCCGGCGGCCGAGGTGGCCGAGGCGCGGGCCAAGGCCGCCCCGCTGCGCGCGGCGCTCGCCGGCTGAGCCGCCTCCGTGGTGCCGGCGGCCCGGGCCGCCGGCACCGGGAGCCCGGTCAGGTGTTGCTGAAGATCGCGGTGAGCAGCACCTGGTTGATGTCGAACGCCTCGCGGGAGCTGAACGCCCGGCCGCCGGTGTGGGTCGAGATCTGCCGCAGCGCCGCGTAGTCGGCGTCCTCGCCGTACCCGACGGTGACGATCGGCACCTGTGGGCTGGCGGTGCGCAGCGTGCGGCCGAGCTGCTCGAGGTTGAGGCCGCCGGTGTTGTCCTCGTTGCGCCCGTCGGTCAGCAACACCACCAGGTTGGTCGCCGCGTCGTCGCGGTTGTCCACCATGAACCGGTGCGCGGCCGCCGCGGTGTCGTACAGGCCGGTGTTGCCCGCCGCCCGCAGCCCGCCCAGGCGGCTGAGCAGCACCTCCTTGCGGCTGCCGCCGGACATCGGATCGCCCAGGCGGCCCAGCGACACCACCGTGCGGTAGTCCTGCCCGCCGTTCTGCCCGGTGGAGAACGCCCACAGCCCGATCCGGGCGTCGTCGGGGAACAGCCTGATGCTCTGCGCCGTGGCCTCCTTGGCCAGCTGCAGCCGGGTCTTGCCGGTGCCGGGCACCTCGGCCTGCATGGAGCCCGACACGTCCAGCACGAACAGCAGGTTGGTCGGGCGCGTCAGCGCGGTCCAGGTCTCGATGGTGCGCGACACGGCCTCGGGCAGCAGCACCGCGCGGGGCAGCGCCTTGAGCGTGGGCGTCAGCCCGTAGGCCGCGGTGTGGTCCTGTCCCGGCCGGCGGTTGGCGTCGCGGAACCCGGCGGCCAGCAGCGCCTCGCGGCCGCGCGGGCCGCGCACGTAGTCCAGGAACGCCCGGGCCACCTCCTGCCGGTCCGGCTGCGCCCACGGCGCCCGCAGGATCAGGTACGGGTGGTCGGCCTCGATGTTGCCGTTGCTGGGGTAGATCGCGGCCAGCGGCACCGCCGGCTGCTGTTTGTTGTACGCCAGCACGTCCTGCTCCAGGGCCGGGAACGCCGACACGTAGCCCAGCGCCTGCTCCGCCCCGCCGGCTTCGCGCAGCCCGGTCAGGATCTCCTCGGTGCTCTGCTCGTAGACCCGCATGAGCTGCTTGAGCCGCAGCACGCTGCGCTGCTCCTGGGAGTCCACCTCGCTGTCGTCGTTGGCGTCGAGCACCGCGGTCAGCGCCAGCAGGCCCGCGGTGGAGGTGGCCGGGTCGCTCATGCCGAGCCGGAACTGACCCCACTGCCGGTGGTAGGCCGCCCAGCCGCGGTCGTTCGACGCGAACTTGTCGATCAGGTCCTGCCAGGTCAGCTGCGCCTTCGGCCAGCCCAGCGCCTCGGCCATCGGCCGCGGCATGGCGATGACCGTGGGCGAGCGGGCGATGCTCGGCTGCAGGTCCGGGATCATCGGCTCGGCCACGGTGGAGGCGGCGGCGCGACGCACCCAGGCGCTGGACTGCGGCACCCACACGTCCGGCGGGGCGCCCGCGGTGGCCGGGTCCCACGCCATGCCGAGCGCGACCGCCATCTCGGCGGAGTCCTTGGCGGTGATCTTCACCGACGCGCACCGCCCGCCGACCACCGGCGCGGTCTGCGCCCAGGACTTGCTCAGCTCGGACAGGATCGGCGCGGTGGCCGGGGAGGCGACGATGCTGCTCTCGGTCTGCCCGTCGCAGGAGGTGCGGGCCAGGACCGTGTAACCCACGCCCACGCCGCCGGCCACGATGGCCGCGGCCAGCGGGATGCCGACGAAGCGCATGAACCGCCGCTGCCGGCGGCGCCCGCCGCGCCGGTGCGAACGGACCGCGGCGTACTGGGCCTGCCGCATGTAGCTGCCTCCAAGGGGGTCACCAGACCCCCATACCGTATCCGTCGCGGCGATCAACGCCACCCCGCGCGGGCACTCCTGGGCCGCCCCGACGCCGGAACCCGCCGAACGGCCTACAGCACCACCATCCGGGGGTACGGGTGCCGCAGGAAGTCGTGGTGCGAAATGTCCCATCCGTACGCCCCCGCCCGGTCGAACACCAGCACGTCGCCGACCCGCAGCCGACCGACCCGCTGCCCCCGGGTGAGCACGTCCCGCGGCGTGCACAGCTCCCCGACGGCGTCGACCGCCACGTCGCGCACCTGCGGCCGCGGGAACGGGTACGGCCACGCCTCGACGGGCAGCACCGCGAACGGGTGGCTGTACCCCCACGCCGCCGGCAGCCGGAAGTGGTGGGTGCCGCCGCGCAGTACCGCGAACCAGCGGCCGTGGGTGCGCTTGAGGTCCAGCACCTCGGCGGCGTACCAGCCGGCGTCGGCGGTCAGGAACCGGCCCGGCTCCACCACCAGCCGCACCCCGGGCGGCAGGGCCCCGCCCCCGGCCAGCCCGGCCAGCCCGGCGCGCAGCGCCGCCAGGTCGAACGCCTCTCGCCCGACGTAGTCGACCCCCAGGCCCCCGCCCACGTTGACGTAGCGCAGCGCCACCCGGTGCCGGCCGGCGGCGGCCACCGACCACGCCACGGCGTCGGCGATGAACCGGGCGTGCGCGGCGGCGTCCAGGTTGTTGGACACCGCGTGCAGGTGGAAGCCCACCACCCGCAGCCCGGGCAGGGTCGCCGCCAGGGTCAGCACCTCGCCCAGCTGTGCCTCGGCCACCCCGAACGGCGTCGGTGCCCCGGTCATCCGGTGGCTGCCGCCGGGCCCGGCCGCCGACCGGTTCACCCGCACCGCCACCGCCACCGGCCGCCCGGCCGGTCCCACCCCGCTCGCCGGGGCGCCGCTCGGTGCGGCCCCGGCCGACCCCGCGCCGGACCCGGCCGCCGCCAGCGCCAGCCGGCGCAGCTCCAGCGCGCTCTCCACATGGACCAGGGCGCCCGCCGCCACGGCCGCGCGCAGCTCCGCGTCGGTCTTCGCCGGCCCGCCGAACACCACCTCCCGCGCCCCGGCCGCCACGGCCAGGTCCAGCTCCCCGCCGGAGGCCACCTCCAGGCCGTCCACGGCCTCGGCCAGCGCCGCCACGACCGCCGGGTGCCCGTTGGCCTTGACCGCGTACAGCAGCCCCGTGCCGGGCGGCAGCGCCGCCCGCAGCGCCGCCGCCCGTGCCGCCAGCACCGCCCGGTCGTACACGTACCCGCACACCGGGCGCGGCAGGGCGGCCACCGCGGCCGCGACCGGCGTCGGCAGCGCCACCGTGCGCCCCGGCGCGGCCGGTCCCGGCCCGTCAGTGGCCATGCAACGGGTTCCGCACCGGTACGTACACGTCGCCCGCCGCGGCCAGGCGCATCCGCACCAGCGCCTTGTGCGGCAC
>DATMJT010000646.1:0-28804 GCA_035553735.1 Pilimelia sp. | reverse complement strand
GGCCCGGACCGGGGCGTACGCGGTCGGCGTGGACCTGTCGCTGGGCATGCTGGCGGTGGGCGCGCGGACCCGGCCGGGGGTGCCGCTGCTGGGCGGCGACGCCCTGGCGCTGCCCTTCGCCGACGGCGCGTTCGACGCGGTCACCATCTCGTTCGCCCTGCGCAACGTGGTGGACGTCGAGGCGGCACTCGTCGAGCTGGCCCGGGTGACCCGACCCGGCGGACGGCTCGTGGTGTGCGAGTTCAGCCAGCCGACCAGCCCGGTCCTGCGCACCGTGTACCTGTCGTACCTGATGCGCTCTTTGCCGGCGGTGGCCCGGCGGGTGTCCAGCCACCCCGAGGCGTACCGCTACCTCGCCGAGTCGATCCGGGCCTGGCCCGACCAGGCGGCGCTGGCCGCGCGGGTCGCGGGCGCGGGCTGGCGCGAGGTCCGCTGGCGGAACCTCACCGGCGGCATTGTGGCGCTGCATCGGGCGACGCGGGCCTGACCCGCGGCCCCGGACGGGTCGCTATGCCCGCTTTAGCGGCGTTAGCGGCATAAGCTGGCCCGGTGGCCACGGGATTCCAACCGGTCGACCGGACAGCGCTGCGCCGACTCACCGTGCTCGACCCGCCCGCCCGGGCGGCTCCCGGGCCGGACGCGGCCGGGGCGCCCGCGTCGGAGCCCCGCCCCGACGGTCCGGACCCGGGCGCGAGCGTCGGGCCGGACGTGCGGAGGCAGACCGACGAGCTGGCCGACCGGCTGCGGGCGCTGTCCGCGGTCGATCCGGAGCTGGCCCGGGCGGTGGTCACCCAGCTGGTCGTGGCGCTGAACCGGGCGACCGACGGCGCGTTCGCGGCCCACCTGTCGCCGGCCGCCCGGGCGGCGCTCGGGTTGGCCGGTGATCGAAAGGGGCCGATCGGCCCCGGGTCCGCAGGTTAGGTTCGCCTTACCGGGCAGTGGCCTCCAAGGAGACATAGACTTGCCGCCGGGCTGGGCTTGTGAAGACTTTCACGAGCGGCCCGGCGGGCGGACGGCTCCGCGCGCGGATGGCGAACACGAAGCGAGCGGGTGACCCGGGGGCGGGTCGCCGAGCGGGATGGGAGGTGCCGTGACCGAGAGGACCGCCGGGCCGGCACCCGTACCCGTCGGGCCGGCGACGGACCGGGCGGACGTGGTCGTGGTCGGCGCGGGTCCGGGCGGCTCGGCCGCCGCGTACCACCTCGCCCGGCACGGCGCCCGGGTGCTGTTGCTGGAGAAGTCGCAGTTCCCGCGGGAGAAGGTGTGCGGCGACGGCCTGACCCCGCGCGCGGTCAAGCAGCTGGTCAGGATGGGCGTGGACACCTCGCCCGAGGCCGGGTGGCTGCGCAACCGCGGCCTGCGGGTGATCGGCGGCGGCGTGCGGCTGGAGCTGGACTGGCCCGAGTTGGCCAGCTTCCCCGGCTACGGCCTGGTGCGCACCCGCTGGGACTTCGACGACCTGCTGGCCCGGCGCGCCGCCGGCGCGGGCGCGGTGCTGCGCACGCGGACCACCGTCACGGCCCCGGTGCTGGACGCCGACGGCCGGGTGGCCGGGGTGGCGGCCGAGGGCCCCGACGGTGCGCCGCAGCAGTTCCACGCGCCGCTGGTGATGGCTGCGGACGGGGTGTCGGGGCGGCTGCCCCTGGCCCTGGGCATCACCAAGCGCGACGACCGGCCGCTCGGGGTGGCGGTACGGCAGTACGTCCGCTGCCCGGCCAAGCACGACGACGACTACCTGGAGTCGTGGCTGGAGCTGCGCAGCCGCTTCGGCGGCGACAAGCTGCTGCCCGGCTACGGCTGGATCTTCGGGATGGGCGACGGCCGGGTCAATGTCGGCCTGGGCGCGCTCAACAGCAGCGCCGAGTTCGGCAAGGTCAACTACCGCACCATGCTGGCCGACTGGCTGGCCGGCACGCCGGCGGAGTGGGGCCTGGGCGACCCGGCCAACGCCGAGGGGCGGGTGCTCGGGGCGGCGCTGCCCATGGGCTTCAACCGGGTGCCCCACTACACCCGGGGGCTGATGCTCGTCGGGGACTCCGGCGGCATGGTCAATCCCTTCAACGGTGAGGGGATCGCGTACGCGATGGAGTCCGGCGAGCTGGCCGCCGAGATCGCGCTGCACGCGCTGGCCCGCCCGGCGGGCCCGGCGCGGGAGCGGGCGTTCGGCCGGTACCGCACCGAGCTGCGGGCCCGGTACGGCGGCTACTACCGGCTGGGCAACATCTTCGTGAAGCTGATCGGAAACCCGCAGGTCATGCGGCTGGCGACGCGCCACGGCATGCCGTACCCGACGCTCATGCGGTTCGTCCTGAAGCTGCTGGCGAATCTGACGGATCCCCACGACGGGGACACCATGGACAGGATCATCAACCTCATGGCCCGCGTGGCTCCGGCCGCGTGACGCCAGGGCGCCGACCCGGCACCCGGCCGGAACCGGCCGCAACACCAACGAATAGTGTCAGCGGCGGGCCACCGGAGACCCGGACCGGCGCCGGGCAGGAAGGAGAGCAGGGGAACGATGTCGCTCTCGGCTTACGTACCCATCGTCGGGCTGTTCGCCCTCGCGACGGCCTTCGCGCTGTTCTCCGTGGCGATGGCCCGGTTCGTCGGCCCGCGCCGGTTCAACCGCGCGAAGCTGGAGGCGTACGAGTGCGGGATCGAGCCGACCCCGCAGCCGGTCGGCGGCGGCCGGTTCCCGGTCAAGTTCTACCTGACCGCGATGCTCTTCATCGTCTTCGACATCGAGATCATCTTCCTGTTCCCGTGGGCGGTGTCGTTCGACGCCCTGGGGATGTTCGGCTTCGTGGAGATGGTCCTGTTCATCGGCGCTGTGTTCATCGCGTACGCCTACGTGTGGCGGCGCGGCGGGCTCGACTGGAACTGACGGAGGAGCCGGCATGGGCCTGGAAGAGAAGCTGCCGAGCGGCGTCCTGCTCACCACCGTCGAGAAGGTGGTGAACTGGACCCGCAAGTCCTCGGTGTGGGGCGCCACGTTCGGCCTGGCCTGCTGCGCGATCGAGATGATGGCCGCCGGCGGCCCGCACTACGACCTGGGCCGCTGGGGCATGGAGGTGTTCCGGGCCTCGCCCCGACAGGCCGACCTCATGATCGTCGCTGGGCGGGTCAGCCAGAAGATGGCGCCGGTGCTGCGCCAGATCTACGACCAGATGGCCGAGCCGCGCTGGGTGCTGTCGATGGGGGTCTGTGCCTCCTCGGGCGGCATGTTCAACAACTACGCGATCGTGCAGGGCGTGGACCACATCGTGCCGGTGGACATGTACCTGCCCGGCTGCCCACCCCGGCCGGAGATGCTGATCGACGCGATCCTCAAGCTGCGCGAGAAGATCATGCACGAGCCGCTGGGTGCGGGCGGCCGCAAGATGCTCGCCGCCCGCCAGGCCCGCGGCGACGTCCCCGTGGTGCCCTACGGCTCGATGCCGTCGTCGTACCGGGAGGACAAGGCCCGCGCGGCCGAGTGGGAGAAGGCGGTCCGGGAGGGCCGCGAGGAGCAGCTGCGCATCGAGAACTGGATGGCCGCACAGGCGCACATGAGGGACAACGCCCGATGACCACCGACCCCCAGCACACCAGCAGCGCCTCCGTCGCCGCCACGCCCACCGGCGCGAGCCTGGTGGCGCCGGCCGAGCTGCCCCCGTCCAGCCGCTCCGGCCACGGCATGTTCGGCGGCTCGGGCGCCGGCGACACCTCCGGCTTCGGCGGCCTGGTCCGCCGCCGGCCGTCGCCGGGCAGCAGCCCCCGGCCGTACGGCGGCTACTTCGACGAGGTGTACGACGCGCTGTGCGAGGCGCTCGACCCCGCCGCGGCCGACCACCCCGGTCCGGGCGGGCCGGGCGGCACGGTCGACGCCGGCGCGGCGGCGGACGCCGCCGCGACGGTGGTCCCCGACGCGGCCGTGGGTGCCGACGCGGCCGCCGGTGACGGCCAGTACGCCGGATCGGCCGGGCCCACCGCCGCCGCGCTGGGCGCCGCGGGCGCGCCGGCCGGGTCGGCCGGCGCCGGGCAGGGCACCCCCGCGGGCCCGGCCGGCGCCGGGCAGGGCAGCGAGCCGGGGCCGGGCGCCGGGGTGACCGCGGCCGCCCCGGGCGCGGCGCCGGATCGACCGGACGCCATCGAGCGGGTGGTCGTGGACCGCGGCGAGCTGACCCTGCACATCCGCCCCGAGCGCATCCTGGACGTGGTCCGGGTGATGCGCGACGACCCGAGCCTGCGCTTCGAGCTGTGCTCCTCGGTGTCCGGGGTGGACTACCTGGACGCCGGCGACGACCGGCGGCTGCACGTGGTCTACCACCTCGCCTCGATGACCTACCGCCGCCGGGTGCGGCTGGAGGCCGCCGTGCCGGTGAGCGACCCGCGACTGCCCAGCGTCACCTCGGTCTACCCGACCGCCGACTGGCAGGAGCGGGAGACCTACGACATGTTCGGCGTGATCTTCGAGGGGCACCCGGGGCTGACCCGGATCCTCATGCCGGACGACTGGGAGGGCCACCCGCAGCGCAAGGACTACCCGCTGGGCGGCGTGCCGGTCGAGTACAAGGGCGTCGAGGTCCCGCCGCCGGACCAGCGGAGGGTCTACCAGTGAGCGCGTCACACCGCAGCACCGCCGCGCGCCGGGGAGGGGCGATCGCATGACCTACGCCACCGAACGCGAGACCGCCGAGGGCAAGGTCTTCACGGTCACCGGAGGTGACTGGGAGTCCGTGGTCAGCGGCGTGGACCCGATCGCCGACGAGCGGATCGTGGTCAACATGGGACCGCAGCACCCGTCCACCCACGGGGTGCTCCGGCTGGTCCTGGAGCTGGAGGGCGAGACGGTGCGGGAGGCCCGCACGGTCGTCGGCTACCTGCACACCGGGATCGAGAAGAACCTGGAGTACCGCAACTGGATCCAGGGCACCACCTTCGTGACCCGGATGGACTACCTGGCGCCGATCTTCAACGAGACCGGCTACAGCCTGGCGGTGGAGAAGCTGCTCGGCATCACCGACGACGTCCCGGAGCGGGCCACCACGATCCGGGTCCTCATGATGGAGCTCAACCGGATCTCCTCGCACCTGGTGTGGCTGGGCACCACCGGCATGGAGCTGGGCGCGATCTCGATCATGCTGTACGCGTTCCGCGAGCGCGAGCACATCCTGTCCATCTTCGAGCTGATCACCGGCCTGCGGATGAACCACGCGTACGTCCGGCCCGGCGGGGTGGCCCAGGACGTGCCGGACGAGGCGATCGCCAAGATCCGCGAGTTCCTGACGGTGATGCCCAAGAAGCTCAGGGAGTACGAGGACCTGCTCTCCGGCCAGCCGATCTGGATGGAGCGGACCAAGGACGTGGCGGTCCTGGACGTCACCGGCTGCCTGGCCCTGGGCGTCACCGGCCCGGTGCTGCGCTCCGCCGGCCTGGCGTGGGACCTGCGCAAGACCATGCCGTACTGCGGGTACGAGACCTACGAGTTCGACGTGCCGACCGCGGCCACCGCCGACGTGTGGGGCCGCTACGAGGTCCGGATGGCCGAGATCCGCGAGTCCCTCAAGCTCGTGGAGCAGGCTCTGGACCGGCTGCGCCCCGGCCCGGTCATGGTCGCCGACCGGAAGATCGCCTGGCCGGCGCAGCTGGCCATCGGGGTCGACGGGATGGGCAACTCGCTGGCCCACGTGGCGCACATCATGGGCCAGTCCATGGAGTCCCTGATCCACCACTTCAAGCTGGTCACCGAGGGCTTCCGGGTGCCGCCGGGCCAGGTCTACGTGGCCATCGAGTCGCCGCGCGGCGAGCTGGGCGTGCACGCGGTCTCCGACGGCGGCACCCGGCCCTACCGGGTGCACTACCGGGAGCCCAGTTTCATCAACCTCCAGGCCATCCCCGCGATGGCCGAGGGCGGTCTGCTGGCCGACGTCATCGCCGGTGGCGCCTCCCTGGACCCCGTCATGGGTGGGTGTGATCGCTAGATGTCCGAGTTGATCCAGATCGAGACCACGACGCTGTCGCCGGCCGCGCAGGCCCTGGCGGTGCAGCTCGACGCCCCGGCGCGGGAGATCATCGCCCGCTACCCCGAGGGCCGGTCCCGCTCCGCGCTGCTGCCGCTGCTGCACCTGGTGCAGGCGGTGGAGGGCCACGTGACCCCGGCCGGCGTGGAGTTCTGCGCCGCGGTCCTGGGGTTGACCCGGGCGCAGGTGGCCGCGGTGGCCAGCTTCTACACCATGTACAAGCGCCGCCCCACCGGCGACTACCTGGTCAGCGTGTGCACCAACACCATGTGCAACGTGCTGGGCGGCCAGGAGGTCTACGACGCGCTGGCCGAGCACCTCGGCGTCGGGCACGACGAGACCACCGCGGACGGGAAGATCACCCTGGAGCACGCGGAGTGCCTGGCCGCGTGCGACTACGGCCCGGTGCTGACCGTCAACTACGACTTCTACGACAACGTCGCGCCCGAGGGCGCGGTCGAGCTGGTCGAGGCGCTGCGCGCCGGCCAGCGGCCGCAGCCCACCCGCGGCGCCCGGCTGTGCACGCTGAAGGAGATGTCGCTGCAGCTGGCCGGCTTCGCCGACGACCGGGACGGCGCCGTCGCCGAGGGCCCGGCCGGCGAGCCCACGCTGCGCGGCAACCGGCTGGCCGAGCGGTACGGCATCTCGGTCGCCGGCTTCGACCCGAGCACCCCGATCCGACAGCGCGACGACCGGCCGGGCACCCCGCCGGCGGTGGCCGCCGCGGCCAGCGACCGCAAGCCGGCCGGTGACTCCCCGCTGCCCCAGGCCGAGAACGCGAAGGACGCCCGATGACCGAACGCCGCCCGGCCGACGACCAGCGGCCCGCGCCGGCGGCCGGCGCGCAGCCGCGCCGGGAGACGCTGGCCAAGCTCACCCCGGTGCTGACCAAGCGCTGGCTGTCCCCCGACGCCTGGCGCCTGGACGTGTACGAGCGCCTGGACGGCTACGCCGCCCTGCGCAAGGCGCTGGCCGCCCACCCCGACGACCTGATCCAGCTGGTCAAGGACTCCGGCCTGCGCGGCCGGGGCGGCGCGGGCTTCCCCACCGGCCTGAAGTGGGGCTTCATCCCGCAGGCCACCAGGCCAGGGGCGGGCGGGGACAAGCCGCACTACCTGGTGGTCAACGCCGACGAGGGCGAGCCGGGCACCTGCAAGGACCTGCCGCTGATGACCTACGACCCGCACTCGCTGGTCGAGGGAGTGATCATCGCCTCGTACGCGATCCGGGCGAGCCGCGCGTACATCTACATCCGCGGCGAGGCGGTGCACGCCGCGCGCCGGCTGCGCCACGCGGTCAACGAGGCGTACAAGGCCGGCTACCTGGGCCCGAACATCCTGGGCTCGGGCTTCGACCTGGAGCTGGTGGTGCACTCGGGCGCCGGGGCGTACATCTGCGGCGAGGAGACCGCCCTGCTGGACTCGCTGGAGGGCTTCCGCGGCCAGCCCCGGCTGCGCCCGCCGTTCCCGGCCACCCACGGCCTGTACGCCTGCCCGACGGTGGTGAACAACGTCGGCACCATCGCCAGCGTGCCGTACATCGTGCTGGGCGGCGCCGCCTGGTGGAAGACCATGGGCACCGAGAAGTCCTCCGGGCCGATGATCTACTCGCTGTCCGGCCGGATCGCCCACCCGGGGCAGTACGAGTGCTCCATGGGCATCACGCTGCGCGAGCTGATCGAGCTGGCCGGCGGCATGCTGCCCGGCCACCAGCTGAAATTCTGGACCCCGGGCGGCTCGTCCACCCCGCTGCTGACCGCCGAGCACCTCGACGTGCCGCTGGACTTCGAGTCGGTGGCCGCCGCCGGGTCGATCCTGGGCACCACGGCCACCCAGATCTTCTCGGACTCCGACTGCCCGGTCTACGCCACCTACCGGTGGCTGGAGTTCTACCACCACGAGTCGTGCGGCAAGTGCACGCCGTGCCGCGAGGGCAACTACTGGATGGTGCGCACCTACCGGCGGATCCTGGCCGGGCAGGGCACCCACGAGGACCTGGACACCCTGCTGGACACCTGCGACAACATCCTCGGCCGGTCGTTCTGCGGCCTGGGGGACGGCGCGACCAGCCCCGTCACCTCCTCGCTGAAGTACTTCAAGCAGGACTACCTCGACTACATCGAGGGCCGCACGCCGCCGAGGCTGTCGGCCCAGCAGCTCGTGGGAGCGCACTGAATGAGTGAGACCGTTACCCTCACCATCGACGGCGTCGAGGTGACCGCCCCCAAGGGGGCGCTGCTCATCCGGGTTGCCGAGCAGCTGGGCATCGCGATCCCGCGGTTCTGCGACCACCCGCTGCTGGCCCCGGCCGGCGCCTGCCGCCAGTGCCTGGTGGAGGTCGAGGGCCAGCGCAAGCCGGTGGCCTCCTGCACCCAGACCGTCGCCGACGGCATGGTGGTCCGCACCCAGCTCACATCCCCGGTCGCCCAGAAGGCGCAGGAGGGGATCATGGAGCTGCTGCTGGTGAACCACCCGCTCGACTGCCCGATGTGCGACAAGGGCGGCGAGTGCCCGCTGCAGAACCAGGCGATGTCGACCGGCCGCGCCGAGTCCCGCTTCCACGAGCACAAGCGGGAGTACCCCAAGCCGCTGCCGATCTCCACCCAGGTGCTGCTCGACCGCGAGCGGTGCGTGCTGTGCCAGCGGTGCACCCGGTTCTCCGAGGAGATCGCCGGCGACAAGTTCATCGACCTGATGAACCGCTCCTCGGCCGAGGAGATCAACGTCTACCGGGACGAGGTCTACGGCGGCGCCGAGGGCGCCGAGGGCGACGCCCCGTTCAACTCCTACTTCTCCGGCAACACCGTCCAGATCTGCCCGGTGGGCGCGCTCACCGGCACGCAGTACCGGTTCCGGGCCCGGCCGTTCGACCTGGTCTCCACGCCCAGCGTGTGCGAGCACTGCTCCGCCGGCTGCGCGATGCGCACCGACTGGCGGCGCGGCAAGGTGATGCGCCGCCTGGCCGGCGACGACCCGGCGGTCAACGAGGAGTGGAACTGCGACAAGGGCCGGTGGGGCTTCCGGTACGCCACGGCCGCCGACCGGCTCACCACCCCGCTGGTGCGCGACGCGGCCACCGGTGAGCTGCGCGAGGCGTCCTGGAGCGAGGCCATCGCGGCGGCGGCCGACGGCCTGCGCGCCGCCCGCGACGGCGCCGGGGCGGCGGTGCTCACCGGCGGCCGGCTGACCGTCGAGGACGCCTACGCGTACGCGAAGTTCGCCCGGCTCGCCCTGGGCACCAACGACATCGACTTCCGGGCCCGGCCGATCGCCGGGGCGGCGGCCGGCTCCGGCGGCGAGGAGGCCGACTTCCTGGCCGCCTGCGTGGCCGGGCGCACCGACGTCACGTACGCCGACGTCGAGCGGGCCCCGGCGGTGGTGCTGGTCGGCCTGGAGCCGGAGGAGGAGTGCCCGATCCTGTTCCTGCGGCTGCGCAAGGCGTACCAGCAGAAGCGGCTGCGGGTGCACGCGGTGGCGCCGTTCCTCACCCGCGGACTGGAGAAGCTCGGCGCGATCCTGTCCACCGCGCTGCCCGGCGACGAGGCCCGGCTGCTCGGCGACGACCGCCTGCTGGCCGACGCGCTGTCGGGCGAGGGCGCGCTGCTGTTCGTGGGCGAGCGCCTGGCGACCGTGCCGGGCGGGCTGTCCGCCGCGGCGGCGCTGGCCCGGCGCACCGGTGCCCGGTTGGCCTGGGTGCCGCGCCGGGCCGGGGACCGGGGCGCGGTGGACACCGGCTGCCTGCCCACCCTGCTGCCCGGCGGCCGGCGGGTGGCCGACGCCGCGGCCCGCGCCGAGCTGGCGCAGGCGTGGGGCGTGCCGGCCGACGCGGTGCCGGCCGCGGTGGGCCGCGACACCGACGCGATCGTGGCGGCGGCCGCCGCCGGGCGGCTGGGCGCGCTCGTGGTGGCCGGGGTGGACCCGGGGGACCTGGCCGACCCGCGGGCGGCCGAGCAGGCGCTGGACGCGGTGCCGTTCCTGGTCAGCCTGGAGGTGCGGGCCAGCGCGGTGACCCGCCGCGCGGACGTGGTCCTGCCGGTCGCCCCGGTGGTGGAGAAGGCGGGCTCGTTCCTGGACTGGGAGGGCCGGCTGCGCACCTTCGCGCGGGTGCTGAACACCTCGGCGCTCAACGACGGCCGGGTACTGGACGCGGTCGCCGCCCAGCTGGGCGTGGCGCTGGGCGCCGGCGACGTGAGCAGCGTGCGGCGGGAGCTGGCCGCCCTGCCGGCCACCGCCACCGCGCCGGCCCCGGCGCCGGTGGTGGTCCCCGCGGTGCCGGACCGCCCGGCCGGCGACTGGGAGGCGGTGCTGGCCACCTGGCACCAGCTGCTGGACCTGGGCGCGCTCACCGACGGCGACGAGCACCTGCTGGGCACGGCCCGGCCGAGCGTGGTGCGGCTGAGCAAGGGCACCGCCGAGGCGCTCGGGGTGGCCGACGGCGACCCGGTGACGGTGGGCACCGACCGGGGCGCGGTCACGCTGCCGGCGGCGCTGACCGACATGCCGGACCGGCTGGTCTGGGTGCCCACCAACTCCCCCGGCGCGACCGTGCGCCGCACCCTGGCCGTGCCGGCCGGGGCGCTGGTGCGGGTGAGCGCCGGGGCGAAGGAGCCGCTGCCGGCCGCCGGGGCGCCCGCCCCGGCCGGGCCCGCCGGCACCGGCCCCGCGGACGCTGTGGAAGGGCGGGAACCGTGACCGACGTGCTGCTGGCGCAGGACCCGACGCTGGCCGACTTCGGCAGGGACGTCTGGTGGCTGGTCCTGGCCAAGGTGCTGCTGGCCTTCGTCTTCGGGCTGCTGATGACGCTGCTCGGGGTGTGGTTCGAGCGGCGGGTCGTGGCCGTCATGCAGGTGCGCCCCGGCCCCAACCAGGTGGGCCCGTTCGGGCTGCTGCAGACGCTCGCCGACGGCCTGAAGATGGCGCTGAAGGAGGACATCCTGCCGCGCTCGGCGGACAAGGTGGTCTACTTCTTCGCGCCGACCATCTCGGCCATCTGCGCGGTCACCGCCCTGTCGGTGATCCCGTTCGGACCGATGGTCAGCGTCTTCGGGCACCAGACCCCGCTGCAGGTGACCGACGTGCCGGTGTCGGTGCTGGTGCTGCTGGCCGCGGCCTCCATGGGCATCTACGGCATCGTGCTGGGCGGCTGGGCGTCGGGCTCGACGTACCCCCTGCTCGGCGGCCTGCGCTCCACCGCCCAGATGATCTCGTACGAGGTCGCCATGGGGCTCAGCGTGGTGGCGGTGTTCATGACCGCGGGCACGATGTCCACCTCGGAGATCGTGGCCCGGCAGGCCGGCGGCGACCCGGTGGAGCTGTTCGGCCTCACCATCACCGCCCCGTCCTGGTACGCGGTGCTGCTGGCCCCCAGCTTCGTCATCTACTTCGTCTCGGCGGTGGGCGAGACCAACCGCGCCCCGTTCGACCTGCCGGAGGCGGAGTCGGAGCTGGTCGCCGGCTACATGACCGAGTACAGCTCGCTGAAGTTCGCGCTGTTCATGCTCGCCGAGTACATCAACATGGTCACGGTCTCGGCGGTGGCCACCACGCTGTTCCTCGGCGGCTGGCGGGCGCCGGCGCCGATCACCACGATCTGGGCCGGGGCGAACTCGGGCTGGTGGCCCCTGCTGTGGTTCTTCCTCAAGGTCGTGGCGATCATGTTCGTCTTCGTGTGGCTGCGCGGCACCCTGCCCCGGCTGCGCTACGACCAGTTCATGCGCTTCGGCTGGAAGGTGCTGCTGCCGGTCAACCTCGTGTGGATCCTGGCGCTGGCCTGGATCCGGGTCACCGACGGCTGGGAGCGCAACGACCGGCTGGTGGCGATCGGCGTGCCGATCGCGGTGGTGCTGCTGGTCGTGCTGCTGTGGCCCAGCCGGCGCCCGGCGCCGCCGCCGGACCTGCAGGCGCAGGCCGACCGGCGGCCCCCGGGCAGCTTCCCGCTGCCCCCGATGGACCTGCAGGTTCCGCCGAGCCCACGGGCCCGGCGGCAGGTGGCCCAGCGCGTGCCGGCGAACGTGGGCGCCGGCTCCCAGGCGCAGCCGGGCGCGCCCGCGCCCGGGGCGCCGACGGCGGAGAAGGAGAGCTGACAGATGGGTGCGATCACCGACTCCGTCAAAGGGTTCGGGGTGACCTTCTCGCACATGTTCCGGAAGGTCGTGACCACCGACTACCCGCACAAGCCGCCGGTGTCGGCGCCGCGCTACCACGGCCGGCACATCCTCAACCGGCACCCGGACGGCCTGGAGAAGTGCATCGGCTGCGAGCTGTGCGCCTGGGCCTGCCCGGCTGACGCGATCTACGTCGAGGGCGGGGACAACACCGAGGAGCGGCGGTTCTCCCCGGGCGAGCGGTACGCCAGCGTCTACCAGATCAACTACGCCCGGTGCATCTTCTGCGGGCTGTGCATCGAGGCGTGCCCGACCCGGTCGCTGACCATGAGCAACGAGTACGAGCTGGCCCGCGACGACCGCCAGGACCTGATCTTCACCAAGGAGCAGCTGCTGGCGCCGCTGCTGCCCGGCATGGAGCAGCCGCCGCACCCGATGTTCCTGGGCGACTCCGAGAAGGACTACTACGTCGGGGCGCTGACCAACCCCGGCACCAGCGCGGGCGCCGAGCACGCCACCGGCGGGCCGACCCCGGAGCAGCACGACCCGCACGCGCCCGGGGTGACCTACCCGGGCGCGCAGCAGCACGCCCAGCGGGCGGCCGCCGCCGGGCAGCCCACGCACGGCACGGGAGACAAGCCATGACCGCGACCCACGCCGCGCTCGCCGCCGTCACGGCCGCCGGTGAGGTGACCACCGGCGAGCAGGTCACCTTCTGGATCCTCGCCCCGCTGGCGGTGCTCGGCGGGGTGGGCATGGTGTGGGCCCGCAACGCGGTGCACTCCGCGCTCTGGCTGGTGCTGACCATGCTCTGCCTCGGCGTGTTCTACGTCGTGCAGGCCGGGCCGTTCATCGGACTGGCGCAGATCATCGTCTACACCGGCGCGATCATGATGCTGTTCCTGTTCGTGCTCATGCTGGTGGGCCGGGACGCCTCCGACTCGCTGATCGAGACGCTGCGCGGGCAGCGGGTCGGCGCGGTGGTGCTCGGCCTGGGCTTCGCCGGGCTGGTCGGCAGCGGGGTCTACCGGGCGGTGGAGTCCGCGCCGGTCGCCGGGCTGGACGCCGCCAACGCCAACGGCAACGTGCAGGGCGTGGCCCGGGAGATCTTCACCGAGTACGTGTTCGCGTTCGAGGTCACCTCGGCGCTGCTGATCAGCGCCGTGCTCGGCGCGATGCTGCTGGCGCACATCGAGCGGGGCAAGGGCGAGCGGCCCGGCCAGATCGAGCGGATGCGGGCCCGGTTCGCCCCCGGCAACTACCCCGGCCCCAAGCCCGGCCCCGGCGTGTTCGCCACCTCGGACTCCGTGGCCACCCCGGCCCGGCTGCCCGACGGCACCCCGGCCGAGCGCAGCATCTCCCGGATCCTGCCCACCCGTGAGCTGACCGCCTCCGAGGCGGCGCCGAAGGGGACCGACGGGTGAGCCCGGCGACCGTCGGGAAGTCCAGCGGCGCGAGCGAAAGGTAAGCGATGACTCCCGCGCACTACATCGTGCTGTCCGCGGTGCTGTTCACCATCGGCGCCGCCGGGGTGCTGGTGCGGCGCAACGCGATCGTGCTGTTCATGTGCATCGAGCTGATGCTCAACGCCGCCAACCTCGCGCTGGTCACCTTCAGCCGGATGAACGGCACGCTGGACGGCCAGGTGATCGCGTTCTTCGTGATGGTGGTGGCCGCGGCCGAGGTCGTGATCGGCCTGGCCATCATCATGTCCATCTTCCGGACCCGGCGTTCGGCCAGCGTCGACGACGCCAACCTGTTGAAGTACTAAGAGGGGCGCCTCGTGGAATCCACTGTGCAGTTCACCGCGGCCGGCGTGGCGTACGCGCCCGCCACCGGGCTGCTGAGCCACGCCTGGCTGCTGGTGGCGATCCCGCTGGCCAGCGCCGTGGTGCTGCTGCTGGCCGGGCGGCTGGCCGACCGCTGGGGGCACTGGCTGGGCTGCGCCAGCGTGGCCGCCGCGTTCGTGCTGGGCCTGCTGTCCTTCCTGCAGCTGCGCGGGCTGGACAACCGGTCCGTCGAGCTGAGCCTCTGGGACTTCATCTCGGTGGGCGGCCTGAACGTCGACTTCGGCCTGCTCTACGACCCGCTGTCCGCGGTGTTCGTGCTGCTCATCACCGGCGTGGGCTTCCTGATCCACCTCTACGCGGTGGGCTACATGGCGCACGACGAGGGCCGGCGGCGGTTCTTCGGCTACTTCAACCTGTTCGTCGCCGCCATGCTCCTGCTGGTGCTGGGCAACAACTACGTGATGCTCTACGTGGGCTGGGAGGGCGTCGGCCTGGCCTCGTACCTGCTCATCTCGTTCTGGTACACCCGGCCCGCGGCGGCCACCGCCGGCAAGAAGGCGTTCCTGATGAACCGGGTCGGCGACGCCGGCTTCGCGATCGCCATCTTCATCCTGTTCGCGACGCTGGGCACCACCCAGTACGACGAGGTCTTCGGCAACGTCGACGCGCTGGGCTCCGGCACGGTGCTCGCGCTCGGGCTGCTGCTGGTGCTCGGCGCGACCGGCAAGTCCGGCCAGTTCCCGCTGCACGCCTGGCTGCCCGACGCGATGGAGGGCCCGACCCCGGTGTCGGCGCTGATCCACGCCGCCACCATGGTCACCGCTGGCGTCTACCTGATCGCCCGGTCCAACCCGGTCTTCTCGGCGAACGCCACCCTCCAGCTGGTGGTGGTCAGCGTCGGCGCACTGACCCTGCTGGTCGGCTGCGTGATCGGCATGGCCAAGGACGACATCAAGCGGGTGCTGGCCTGGTCCACGGTCTCCCAGATCGGCTACATGTTCCTCGGCGTGGGCCTGGGCGGCGCGGCGTACGCGCTGGCCATCGTGCACCTGCTGGCGCACGGCTTCTTCAAGGCCGGGCTGTTCCTCGGCGCCGGCTCGGTGATGCACGGCATGAACGACGAGACCGACATCCGGCGCTTCGGCGGCCTGGCCCGACACATGCCGATCACCTGGGCCACCTTCGGCCTGGGCTGGCTGGCCATCATCGGCATCCCGCCGCTGTCCGGCTACTTCTCCAAGGAGCCGATCATCGGTGCGGCGTTCAACCGGCCCGGCTGGACCGGCTGGCTGTTCGGCGGCGCCGCGCTGCTGGGCGCCGGACTGACCGCCTTCTACATGACCCGGCTGTTCGTGCTGACCTTCCACGGCCCCAAGCGGTGGACCGAGTCCACCGGCGGGTACGGGGCGCGCAACCCGCACGAGTCCCCGCCGATCATGACCGTGCCGCTGATCCTGCTCGCCGTGGGCTCGGTGGCCGCGGGCTGGCTGATGTCCACCTCGGTGGTGGACTGGCTGACCCCGGTGCTGGGCGGGCAGCGCGAGCTGGCCGAGCCCAACCTGGGCCACGGCACGCTCACCGTGCTGGCCATCGCGGTGACGGTGATCGGCGCGGGCTGGGCGTACCTGCGGTTCCGCAACGGCACCGCGCTGGCCCCGGAGCCGGCCGGTCCGCTGGTCACCGCGGCGCGCAACAACCTCTACGTGGACGCCTTCAACGAGGCCGTGTTCGCCAAGCCGGGCGTCTACCTCACCCGGGCCCTGGTCTACCTCGACAACCGGGGCATCGACGGCCTGGTCAACGGGCTGGCCGCGGCCGTCGGCGGCGGCTCCGGCCGGCTCCGGCGCCTGCAGACCGGCTTCGTCCGCTCGTACGCGATGTCCATCCTCAGCGGTGCGCTGCTGGTGGTCGCCGCGTTCCTCGCACTGCAGTTGGGATGGCTGGCGTGAGTACTGCCTCGTTCCCGTACCTGTCGGTCCTGACCGTCGCGCCGCTGGTCGGCGCGCTGGTCGTGGCCCTGCTGCCGCGCAGCCGGCCGGCGCTGGCGAAGACCGTCGCGCTGGTCTGGTCGCTGGGCGTGCTCGGGCTGGCCCTGGCCGCCTGGGCGGCGTTCGAGGCCGGCGGGGCGCGGTTCCAGTTCCGCGAGTCGTACCCGTGGATCCCGCAGTGGGACGTGCGCTTCACCTTCGCCGCCGACGGCATCGCGCTCGTGATGCTGGCGCTGATCGCGGTGCTGGTGCCGCTGGTGATCCTGGCCAGCTGGCACGACGCCGAGCAGTCCCGGCGCAGCGTGCCGGTCTACTTCGCGCTGCTGCTGGCCCTGGAGAGCACGATGATCGGCGTCTTCGCGGCGAACGACGTGTTCCTCTTCTACGTGTTCTTCGAGGTCATGCTGGTGCCGATGTACTTCCTCATCGGCTCCTACGGCGGCCACCAGCGGCAGTACGCGGCGGTGAAGTTCTTCCTCTACTCGCTGGTCGGCGGCCTGTTCATGCTGGCCGCGGTGGTCGGGCTGTGGGTGGTCGGCGGCAACACCTTCGACTGGGCGAGGCTGACCGAGATCGAGATGTCCACCGGCACCGGGCGTTGGCTGTTCCTCGGCTTCTTCGTGGCGTTCGCCATCAAGGCGCCGTTCTTCCCCTTCCACACCTGGCTGCCCGACGCCGGCGGGGCGGCCCCGGCCGGCGCCGCCGCGCTGCTCGTCGGGGTGCTCGACAAGGTCGGCACGTTCGGCATCCTGCGCTACTGCCTGCCGCTGTTCCCCGAGGCGTCGCGCTACTTCGCGCCGCTGGCGCTCGCGCTGGGCCTGATCGGCATCGTCTACGCCGCGCTGCTGGCGGTCGGGCAGAACGACCTCAAGCGGCTGGTGGCCTACACCTCGATCGCACACTTCGGCTTCATCGGGGTGGGCATCTTCGCGTTCACCACCCAGGCCGGCACCGGCGCGGTGCTCTACATGCTCAACCACGGGCTGGCCACCGGCCTGCTGTTCCTGGTCGTCGGCATGTTCGTCGCCCGGCGGGGCTCGGCCCTGGTCAGCGACTTCGGCGGCGCCGGCAAGCTGGTGCCGGTGCTGGCCGGCGTGCTGCTGTTCGCCGGCATGGCGTCGCTGGCCCTGCCCGGCACCGCGCCGTTCATCTCCGAGTTCCTGGTGCTCATCGGCACGTTCACGGTCAACAAGCCGGTCGCCGTGGTGGCCACGGTCGGCATCGTCCTGGCCGCCGCGTACGTGCTGTGGATGGTGCAGCGGACCACCCAGGGCACGCTGAACCCGGCGCTGACCCAGGTCGAGGCGATGCGGCGGGACATCACCTGGCGGGAGAAGGCCGTCGTGGCGCCGCTGATCGTGCTGCTGCTGGTGCTCGGCTTCTACCCGAAGCCGGTGACCGACGTGATCAACCCGGCCATCCAGGCCACGCTGTCCGACATCGGCAAGACGGACCCGGCACCGGCCGTCGACACGGAGGCCTCGAACAAATGACGGACCTGAGCCTGCCCGACATCGCGTACGGGGCGGTCGCCCCGATCATGGTGCTGTTCGGCACCGCGTGCCTCGGGGTGCTGACGGAGGCCTTCGCGCCGCGCCGGGCCCGGCACCCGGTCCAGCTGCTGCTGGCCGTGGCCGGACTGGTCACCGCGCTGGTGCTGATCGTGCTGCGCGCCGACGCGTCGGACTTCGCGGTGGTCACCGCGGGCGCCACACTGGCCGTCGACGGCCCGACCCTGTTCCTGCAGGGCGCCATCGTGCTGCTCGGCCTGGTGGCGCTGCTGCTGGTGGCCGAGCGCACGGTCGAGGAGGGCGGCCCGTTCGTCGCCCGGGCCGCGCTCACGGTCGGCTCCGACGACGACCGCAGGCAGATCCGGGCCGGCGGCGCCACCGAGGTCTACCCGCTGATCACCTTCGCCCTGTCCGGCATGCTGCTGTTCGTCGCGGCCAACGACCTGCTCACCATGTTCGTGGCGCTGGAGGTCTTCTCGCTGCCGCTGTACCTGCTGTGCGCGCTGGCCCGCCGCCGGCGGCTGCTCAGCCAGGAGGCGTCGCTGAAGTACTTCCTGCTCGGCGCGTACGCCTCGGCGTTCTTCCTGTTCGGCATCGCCCTGGTGTACGGGTTCCTGGGCGCCCCGGCCGGGGCGGACGCGCAGGCCGCCGGGCGCACCGAGGGCGCGGGACTGACGTTCGCCGCGATCCACGCCGCGGTGGCCAGCCCCACCCGCGACACCGCGCTGCTGTACGCCGGCCTGGCGCTGGTCGCGATGGGGCTGCTGTTCAAGGCCGCCGCCGCCCCGTTCCACGTCTGGACGCCGGACGTGTACCAGGGCGCGCCCACCCCGGTGACGGCGTTCATGGCCGCGTGCACGAAGGTGGCCGCGTTCGGCGCGCTGCTGCGGGTGCTCTACGCCGGATTCGCCGGTGTGGCCTGGGACATCCGCCCGGTCCTCGGTGGCGTGGCGGTGCTCACCATGCTGGTCGGCGCGGTGCTGGCGGTGACCCAGACGGACATCAAGCGGCTGCTGGCGTACTCGTCCATCGCGAACGCCGGCTACCTGCTGGTCGGGGTGCTGGCGATGAACCGCCAGGGCCTGTCGAGCACGCTGTTCTACCTGGTCGCGTACGGCTTCACCGTGGTGGCCGCGTTCGGCGTGGTGACCCTGGTCCGCGACGCCGACGGCGAGGCCACCCACCTGTCCCGGTGGGCCGGGCTGGGCCGCCGCTCCCCGCTGTACGCCGCGGTGTTCACCTTCCTGCTGCTCGCCTTCGCCGGGATCCCGCTGACCAGCGGCTTCACCGGCAAGTTCGCCGTGTTCGGGGCGGCCTGGGGCGCCGACCAGGCGTGGCTGGTGGTGGCCGGCGTGGTGACCAGCATGGTGCTGGCGTTCCCGTACCTGCGGGTCGTGGTGATGATGTGGCTGTCGGAGCCCGGCGAGGCCACGCCCAGCGTGTCCATCCCCGGGGCGTTCACCTCCGCGGCCCTGCTGATCGGCGTGGTGGCCACGCTCCTGCTCGGGGTGGCGCCCGCGCCGCTGCTGGAGCTGACCGACGCGGCGGCCACCTTCGTCCGGTGACCGGGCAGCCGGTGGCCGCGCGTGCGGTGGCCGGGCAGTCGGTGGCCGGGCGTCCGCCGGCCCGGCCCGGCGCTGACGGCGATCCGACGACGGCCCGGGCCGGGTACGGCCGGGTGCGTGTGGGATGGTGGAGAGCGTGGTGAGCATCGGTACGGGTGCCCCGGTGGTGGGTGGGCTCAGCGTCGCCGGGGTCCGCTTCGGCGACCCGGCGGTCGCTGAGTCGGTGACCGCCACCCTGGTCGAGGTGGAGGCGCGGCTGCGGGAGGCGGTGGCCAGTGCCGACCCCTTCGTCACGGAGGCGGCCGCCCACCTGGTCGAGGCGGGCGGCAAGCGGTTCCGGCCGCTGCTGGTGGCGCTGGGCGCCGAGTTCGGTGATCCCGGGGCGCCGCTGGTGGTGCCGGCCGCCGTGGTGGTGGAGCTGACCCACCTGGCCACGCTGTACCACGACGACGTGATGGACGAGGCCGCGGTGCGCCGGGGCGCGCCCAGTGCCAACTCCCGCTGGACGAATTCGGTGGCCATCCTGGTCGGCGACTACCTGTTCGCCCGCGCCGCCGACATCGCCGCCGACCTGGGCACCGAGGCGGTGCGGATCCAGGCCCGCACGTTCGCCCGGCTGGTGCACGGGCAGATCGCCGAGACCGTGGGCCCGGCCGGCGGCGCCGACCCGGTCGCCCACTACCTGACCGTCATCGCCGAGAAGACCGGCTCGCTGATCGCCACCTCGGCGCGGTTCGGCGGCATGTTCGGCGGCGCCGAGCCGGCCCACGTGGAGGCCCTGGCCCGGTACGGCGAGACCATCGGCGTGGCCTTCCAGCTCTCCGACGACCTGCTGGACATCGCCAGCGAGTCGCGGCAGTCCGGCAAGACCCCGGGCACGGACCTGCGCGAGGGCGTCCCGACGCTGCCGGTGCTGTACGCGCTGGCCGCCCAGGAGGACGACGCCGCGTCGCGCCGGCTGCGGGAGATCCTGTCCGCCGGCCCGGTGACCGACGACGCCGAGCACGCCGAGGCGCTGGCGCTGCTGCGTGAGTCGGCCGCGCTCAAGCGGGCCCGCGAGACGGTGCGGGCGTACGCGGAGGAGGCCCGGGCCCGGCTGACGCCGCTGCCGGACGCGCCCGCGCGCCGGGCGATGGCCGCGCTGTGTGACGCCATCGCCGACCGCACCGGTTGAGGCCCTGAGGCCCGCCGCAGGAGTACGCACGGTGGTGGCGGTGGGCCTGCTCGCCGGGAGGTGCGGACGCTCCTGCTCCGCGGCGGCCGGCGCCGCAACCCCGCCCGGCCTACCGACCGCCGGGTGTGAGTTTGGGCGGCCGGCTGGCCCGTGCGGCGAGCATCCGGCCGCCCAGCGCCATGCCGGCCGCGGCGCAGCCGAGCGCGGCGGCGGCCGCCAGCCACATAACCGGGTAGCCGTACCCGGCGGCGAGCGCGCCCAGCCCGAGCGGCCCGACGCAGCCGCCGGCGTACACCCCGGTCTGGGTGATGGAGGTCGCCGCGGCCGGTGCCTGCGGATGGAGCCGGACCACGGCGAGGTTCATCAGCCCCGGCCACGCCCAACCGAAGCCGAAGCCCAGCACCACGCCGGCGGCCAGCGCCGCCGTCCCGGGCAGCGCGAGCAGGGCCAGCCCCAGGGCGCCCCCGGCGAGCTGCACCACGATCAGCGCCACCGGTCCCAGCCCGCGGGCGAACGAGGGCCGGTCCGCCAGTGCGCCGCCGGCCACCCGGGCCGCAGCGCAGACCGCGCTGCCGGCGGCGAGCGTCAGGCCGGCGGCGCCGGGGGCGAGGCCGCGGCTGGCGGCCGCGTCCACCAGGAAGGTGCCCAGCGCGGTCGCGGCCGCCGCGCCCAGCATCGCGGCGCAGCCGAGCACCGCCAGCGCGCCCGTGGCGCGCCCGCCGGCCCGGCCGCGCGCCGCGGCGGACGCCGGCCCGGGCCCCGGCGGCCGCGCGGGCACCGCCGGTAGCGCGGCCAGGGCCAGCGCGGCGGCCAGGACGAACGCCCAGCGCCACCCGAGGGTCAGCGCCACGGTCGGCACGGCCGCGCCGGCCACCAGCGTGGCGAGCGGGATCGCGGCCTGCTTGACCCCGAAGGACAGGCCCTGGCGGCGAGCCGGCACGTACGCCGACAGCGCCGCGTTGCTCGCCAGCTGGCCCAGCGCGTTGGCGGCGGCCCCGGCGGCCAGTGCGGCGACCAGCGCGGGATAGGAGCGGGCCAACCCGCCGATGGTCAGCAGGCACGCCGCCGACAGCAGGATCGCGGCGCGCGCCACCGGCGCGGCGCCGAACCGCTCGACCAGGGCGCCGGCCGGCACCGAGGCGAGCGCGCCCGCTCCGAAGTAGACGGCGACCGCCAGGCCGAGCCCCGCGGGGGAGAACCGCAGCTCGGCGCCGAGCTGCACGGCCAGCCCGCCGACCAGGAACACGGGCAGCACCGACGCGATCGTCGTGGTCACCGCGCCGGCCGCGGCGCCGGCCGCGGTACGCGGACGCCGACTGCCCCTCTTGGCCAGGATCTTCGACATTCCGCCGACCGTACGTCATCGCAGGTGGCACGGGCGGTCGTGGTCGGCCTCCCGGCGGGCGCCAGGTATGTAACCGCCTCGGTCCGATCAGGCGTTTCGCGACGCGCCGCGATTTCATATGGTGTAACTCCATGGCGGCGGAGGTGGTTGTGCGCGATCCTCTGGCAGAACCTTCCGATCTGATTCGCAGCGTGTCCCGGGCCCTGCGGGTCCTCGAATCGGTGGGTCACGCCCCGAAGGGGTTGACCGTCAAGCAGATCGCGCGCCGCTGCGAGCTCACGGTCGCGACGACCTACCATCTCGTTCGGACGCTGGCGTACGAGGGCTACGTGATTCGTCGGGAGGACGGCACCTACGTCGTCGGCCTGGAGATCGCCGACCGGTTCCGGGAACTCGTGGTGGCCTTCCGCGGCCCCAGCGCGATCGCCGAGACCCTGCACCGGGCCGCTGTGGACACCGGCTACAGCCACTACCTGGCCCGGTTCGTCGGCGGCCGGGTGGCCATCACGGCCGCCGCCGAGGGGCCGCGCACCCCGCACCTGGAGGAGCTGATCCCGGGCTTCGACGAGGGCGCGCACGCCACGGCGCTGGGCAAGGCGCTGCTCGCCACGCTGAACCCGGACCAGCGGTTCCGCTACCTGAAGGAGTGGGGGATGCGGGCGTTCACCTCGGCGACGCTGACCACCCCGGACGCCTTCGAGGCGGACGTCTGCGCCGGCGAGCGCCGCGGGATGCAGATGGAGATCGGGCAGTTCCGGCCGGGCGCGGCCAGCGCCGCGGTGCTGGTGACCGCCGACCGCGACATGGAGCGGCGGCTGGCGTTGGGCTGCGCACTGCCCGCGGCCGAGCTGATGACCTCAGCGCGGGTGGTGCGCGCCCGGCTGATGAACACCGCCCGTTCGCTCGCCGAGGTGCTCGCGGGCGACGGCGCCGGCTGACCGACCCGGCTCGCCGGTCCACCCAACGGTGTCGCCGGCCGGCGGACCCGGTTCGCCGGTCCACCCACCGGTGTCGCCGGAGCGGGGAGCGGGCTCGCCGGTCCACCCACCGGCGTCGCCGGCCGGCGGACCCGGTTCGCCGGCTGCCCGGCGCGCGCGCCGCAGGCCGTCCACGGTGAACACCAGCAGCGCCACCCACACCAGGGCGAAGCCGACCAGCCGGGCCGGCGGCATCGGCTCGCCGAGCACCAGCACGCCGCAGCCGAGCTGGAGCACCGGCGCGACGTAGTGCAGCAACCCCAGGCCGCTCAGCGGAATGCGGTTCGCCGCCGCGGCGAACAGCAGCAGCGGAATCGCGGTCAGCGGCCCGGCCAGCACCAGCAGCGCGGAGTGCCCCGGCGAGACCCGGCCGAAGGTGCCGGTGCCCAGCCAGGCGAGCCAGCCGAGATAGACCGCTGCGGGCACCGCCACGGCCAGCGACTCCACGAGCAGGCCCTCGGCCGCCGGCAGGCCGAGCCGCTTCTTCACCAGCCCGTACGCCGCGAAGCTGGCCGCCAGCACCAGCGCCAGGTACGGCACCCGGCCGTAGTCCGCGGTCAGCACGGCCACCGCGGCGGCGCCGATGCCCAGCGCCAGCCACTGGGCGGGGCGCAGCCGCTCGCGGAGGACCACCACGCCCAGCAGCACCACGACCAGCGGGCTGATGAAGTAGCCGAGCGCGGTCTCCACCACCTGCCCGGAGGTGACGCCGTAGATGTACGTGCCCCAGTTGACGGCGATCAGCCCGGCGGCCAGTCCGACCCCGGTCACCGCACCCGGTTGCCGGGCGAGCCGCCGCACGGCCCCCCACCGGCGCCGTACGGCCAGCAGCGCCGCGACGAACACCACCGACCAGCTCACCCGGTGGGCCAGGATCTCGACGGGCGTCGCCGGCCGCAGCAGCGTGAAGTACAGCGGGAAGAATCCCCATATCGCCGACGCGCCGACCCCGGACAGGTAGCCCCGGTGCAGCCGGCTCACGGCCGGGCCCGCGCCGGGGCCGGCGAGAGTCCGCACCGGTCCGCGCCGACGATCGTTCGCACGCCCGGGACGCTAGCGGCCCTCCGCCGGCCCGGCAGGAGCCAATTCCGGCATCGTGGCCACCGGGTCGAGGCGCTCAGTCCTTCTTGCCGTCCGGCACGACCAGGCTGATCAGCCAGCTCGCCACGCCGACCAGCAGCGCGCCGAGCACGGCGCTGGGCCAGAAGTCCGCGACGTGGAAGGGCAGGTCCAGCTGGCCGGCGATCCAGCCGGTGAGCAGGAAGAGCAGCCCGTTGACGAGCAGCGAGACCAGGCCGAGCGTGAGGACGTAGAGCCCGCAGCCGATGGTCTTGATGATCGGCCGGAGGACGGCGTTGACCACGCCGAAGATGGCGGCCACCGCGAGCAGCGTGCCGACCTTGGCCGGAACGGACTCCGTGGTCACCTCGATGCCCGAGATGACCAGCGTCGCGATCCACATGGCCAGTGCGCTGATCGCCAGCCGGATGATGATGCCCATGCCGGTGATCGTGCCATGCCGACGCCGCGGGGCGGACCGGTGCGGTGCAATCGCCGCCGTCCCGCGTCCGGCCCGGTCAGCCCCGGCCCGGGGGCCCGATCAGATGCTGCTCGATGGGCGTGGGCGCGATCAGCGCCCAGCGCACCGAGCGCCGGTTGACCACGCCGACCATGTCCTGCCTGATCCGGGTCAACCACTGGGTGGCGTCGCCGAGGCCGAGCGTGAACCCGGCCAGGGCCGCCTCGTCGGGCCGCAGCGGCGGCAGCAGCACCAGGTCGGCCCGCGACAGCGCGTCCACGTCCACCGGGGTGAGGTCGTCGCGGACGACCAGGGTGGCCTGCCACCCGCCGGTCGCGGCGGCGTCCGGTCCGACCGGGCCGATGTCCAGGACCGTCAGCAACGGCGCGAGCGGGGTACCCGGCGGCGACGGGTACGCCTGCCCGGGCGGCGCGAGCACGATCGCCGCGCCGGGCGCGCTGGCCCCCCGGACGAACGGCTCCCACGCCTGGGGCCGCGCGGTGTGCAGCACGATCCGCGCCCCGACCGCCATGGCGCGCAGCACGATCAGCTGAGCACCGCGCAGCCCGCCGACGACCAGCGCCCGGGTCGGCTCGGCGCGGAACAGCCGCACCAGCACCGGAGCCCCGTGCCGGTTCGTGCCGATCATGAGACCGGCGCCGCCGGTCGGCACCTCCAGGGTTGCCAGGTCGCTGTGGTGCGCCAGGCGGTCCGGCAGCAGGGCGGGCAGCAGCGGCGGCTCCGGCCCGCCCAGCGGCAGGGTGGCGGCCAGCCCGTCCAGGTGCTCGCCGTCCAGGCGCTGCGCCGTCGCCCCGCAGTCGGCGAGCAGCCGGTGCAGCGCCTGCACCGACCCGCGCAGGCCGGCCGCATCACCGGCGGCCACCCGTACGACGAGGCTCACCGGGGTCCGGTCGGCGGCCTGCGCCGGCGGACCGGCCGCGACCGCCACGGTGGTGGCCGCCGAGGGCAGGGCCAGCAGCCGGGCCACCAGGCGCCGGGTCGTCTCGGCCGTCGGCTCCGGCCACCGGCTCATCCGGAAGCTGGCCTGCAACAGGCCGCCGACCTGCACCGCCGGCCACGACTCCCGGGCGGGCTGCCCGCCGTCGTGATGCGCCAGATCGGTGATCACGCGCAGCAGCGCGGTCGGCCCGAGCGGCCGCGAGGGCGCCTCGCCCAGCCGACGGCGCAGCTTGCGCACCACGCCGGACAGCGCCCGGCGCAGGTCCTCCTCGCTCCACGGCTCGCCGCGGGCCACCCGCACCGCCAGCAGGGCCTGCTGGTGACTGAGCAGGCGACCCTCGGTGAGCTGCCGGTACGAGGTGGCGGGGGTGCCGGCGCCACCGTGCGACACCGGCGCCGGCACCCCCGCCACCAGCAGTTGCAGACGCACCTGTGGGGTGTCCGGCGCGGCGGCGGGCAGCAGGCTGACCGGCGACGGCAGCGGCCGGGCGGCGTCCCCGAGCAGGCTCGCCGGGTCGCCGAGCTCCAACACCGCCGTGAGGCCCGCGCCGTCGACCAGCACCGCGGCCGGGTCGCCGTCCAGCTCCGCGGAGAGCACCCGCAGCTGCGGGGCCACGAAGCCCAGCAGCGCCGCCGCGTCGGCCGGCGCCGCCAGGGCGCGCCGTCGGGCGGCGTATCGCAGGGCCACGCCCAGCCACTGGTAGAGCCAGCGGCCGCGCAGCCGGATCCAGGCGAGCCCCACCAGCGCGGCGGCGCCCACCGCGGCCAGCGCGACCACCGGCAAGCCGGCCGCGGAGGCGATGACCAGCAGCGCCGCGGCGGCCTGGGCGGCCACCACCTGGCCGGGGTGGACCGGTAGGCGGAAGCGGCGCCCGGACGCCCGCCGGCGCGCCGTGGGCCGCCGGGCGACCTGCACCGTCACTGCCCCGGCCTCCCCTCGCCCACGTACCACCGCCGCGCCATCGTATGGCCTCCGGCATCGTAGGGCTCCCGGGCCGGCGGCGGGGCCCCGGCAGTGCCCGACGCCGCGGCGGTGCCCGGCGGCGCCCCACGCCGGCGGCGGGCCCGGCAGTGCCCGACGCTGCGGGCCCGGTGGTGCAGCCCGACGCTGCGGGCCCGGTGGCGCAGGCCCGACGGTGCGGGCCCCGTGGTGCAGGCCCGGTGGTGCGGGGCGACGCTGCGGGTCGGCGGTGCCGGGTCGGCGGTGCGGGGCCGGTGGTGCGGGTCGGCGGCGCAGGCCGCGTGGCGCGGGAGCCGGCCCGCACCGGTGCCTGGCCCCCCGCGCCGCCCCGGCGAGCGCTAAGTTGAGGCGGCCCCGGCTCGCCGGCGCCGCGACGGGGCGCCACCACGTCGGCGGGAGGAGGAGCGCATGCCGTCGCGGCAGGACCAGCTGCACTCGTACCAGTTCGCCATCCAGCGGGTGGTCGCCGCCCTGGTCATGCGGGAGACCGACCCGGCGCGCTCGCCGTTCCGGCGGGCCGCTGGCGCCACGCTGGCGAGCGTGCTGATCGCGGTGATCGCGCTCGGCGCGGTCGCGGTGTACGGGGTGCTCGTCAACGGCGGCTCCACCCGCTGGCGGGACGCGCAGGCGGTGATCGTGGAGAAGGAGACCGGGGCCCGGTACGTCTTCCGGGACGGTCGCCTGCACCCCGTGCTCAACTACTCCTCCGCGCTGCTGGCCGCGGGCGCCGGTGGCACCGCCCGTACCGTGTCCGTGTCGGCGAAGTCACTGGTGGGGGTGCCGCGCGGGGTGCCCCTGGGCATCGCCGACGCGCCCGACTCGCTGCCGGCCGCAGGGCAGCTCACCGGCGACCCGTGGAGCGTGTGCGCCACCCGGGCGGAGCCGGGCGCCGGGGAGGGGTCGCGGTCCATGCTGCTGGTCGGCGCCGCGCCCAGCGGTGGGGCGCCGCTGGGCGCCGCCGGGGCGCTGCTGCGGGATCCGGCCGGCAACCTCCACCTCGCCTGGCAGAACCGGCGCCACCCGATCCGGGACCGGGAGGTGGTGCTGGCCGCCCTGGGCTGGACCGGGCAGCCGGCCCGGTCGGTCCCGGCCGCGTTCCTCAACAGCCTGCCGGTGGGGGCGGACCTGGAGCTGATCGACATCCCGGGCCGTGGCGAGCGAGTCGACTACCTGCCCGACGCGAGAGTCGGCCAGGTCTTCGTCGTGCGCCAGGCCGGCGGCGCCGAGCAGTACGCCGTGGCGTTCCGCGACGGCCTTGCCGGCGTCACCACCGTCCAGGCCCAGCTGCTGCTGGCCGATCCGCGCACCGCCGCCCGGGTGGGCCAGCGCGAACCGACGGAGCTGAGCCCGAGCGAGTTCGGTGCCGCCCGCCAGCACGCGGGCGCGCAGGGCCGCGGGTCGTCGCTGCCGCCCACGGCGCCCGAGCTGGCGACCCCGGAGGCCGCTGCCCTGTGCGCGGTGGTCCGCGACGAGGTCGGCGTGGCCGAGATTCGGCTGAACCCACAGCTGCCCGATCCCGCGGAGACGTTCGCCACCCCGCGCCGGACCGCCGACGGCGGTGTGCTCGCCGACTACGTGGTGATCCCGCCCGGCCGGGGGGCGCTGGTCGAGGCGGTCGCCGGCCCCGGCGGCAGCGGGGCGGTCTCGATCGTGGTGGCGCCCGGCCGGCGGCACACCCTGCCCACGGACCGGGCGCGCGCGGCGCTCGGGTATGGGGCCGTGCGGCCGATCCGGCTGCCGGCGGGCCTGGTCGCGCTGCTGCCCGCCGGCAGCGCCCTGGACCCGGAGGCGGCGGCGCAGCCGGCCGGGCGGGGCTGACGCGGCTCGCGCTGCGGGCCGGTTCGTCGGCGCGGCGCGACAGCGGCGCCGGCGGCGGGTGGGCCCGGGGGCGCGCTGCGGTGCCGGTTGCGGGCCGCCCCGGTGGCGCGACACGGCGCCGGCGGAGGGCCGGCTCGGCTGCGCGGCGCCGCCCGGCGCAGGGCGACCTCCGGGCGATGCCCTGGTCGCGGGATTGCCGGAGGTTTCCGGCGCTTTGTCCCGCGGGCTACCGCGCGGCGGCGCCGACCGCTACCGTCTGCGGCGGACGGGTGGGGCGTCGTACGGCGGCGGCCACCCGGCCGCCCGCGTGTCGACCGGCCAACGGGTCGGCGTCCGATGTGGACACGGGCACGGGAAGCAGATTCAAAGACAAGGGAGCGGGGTGACATTCGGGGTGTCCCAGACGAGGGCAGAAGCCGCGATCATGGAGCAGACCGCCGCGAAGTTCGAGGCGGTCAACGACTCGCTGCAGAGCATGCTGCGGCGCCTGATGGGCGAGCTGGAGGTCCTGCAGAGCGCCTGGCGCGGCCAGGGTGGCCGGTCATTCGACCAGGTCAAGCGTCAGTGGGCCGAGGACCAGGCAACGATCCAGCGGGCGCTGGTGGAGACCGCCTCGGCGATCCGCACCTCCGGCCAGAAGTACACGGTGTCCGATTCCGAGGCCGCCGCCCGCGTGGCCGGCACGCACCGCGGCGTGAACCTGCCGCTCTAGTCACCACAAGGGGAGGGATCCGAATGTCCGACGGAGTGCTGGTCGTCCAGTTCGGCGCGCTGCAGCAGGCGTCGAGCAACATCCAGACCGCGTTGAGCACGCTGCAGGGCCAGCTCGGCCAGTTGGAGAGCGACGCGGCGCCGCTCGTGGCGAGCTGGGACGGTGCGGCGAAGGCTGCCTACGAGCAGCGGCAGGCCCGGTGGCGGCAGGCCGCCGAGGACCTTTCGGCGATTCTGCGCGACATCAAGGTCGCGGTCGACGAATCGGCTGCCGACTACCAGCGCACGGAGCGCAGCGCGGAGCAGCTGTTCACCAGCTGAGCCGCCGTTCGGCGGTGCCGTAGCCGGGTGGCCGGGCGCGATCGCGCCCGGCCACCCGG